>JBCBOC010000092.1:0-9211 GCA_039821475.1 Cyanobacteria bacterium J06632_22
GCCAGAGACTGGGCTAAATTTGGACTGCTCTATTTGCAGGATGGCTGCTGGCAAGGCGAACGCATTCTCCCGTCGGGTTGGGTCGATTATTCCACCACGCCGGGCCAGATTGACCCCCGCTACGGTGCTCATTTTTGGCGACAGGTGCCCTTTGCTTTTAGGGCGCAAGATGGAACATCAGAAGAGACTGATGCCCTATGGCCTGGCGATGCGTATCTGGCTTCGGGGTATCAGGGACAGTTTGTCACCATTATTCCCTCGTCTAATTTAGTAGTGGTGCGGTTAGGGCTGTCGCAAAAGCGCCATAGCTGGGACCATCCACAGTTTATTTCGAAAGTTTTGCAGGCTATATCAGCCTAATGAAAAAATGCCTGACATGGAGCCCTGTGGCTGCGGTCAGAGGTGTCTGCTGGTAACCCTCTCTACAGTTCCCCTTGCCCCCTGTTCATTCGGTGCAAGAACAGTGCCAGCCTCCAAACTCAAATGCTACGATCTCACCAGACCTTCACCGCGACATTGGCAGCCCATGACCGCTACCACCGCTAAACCTATGACGCTGGCAGAGTACCTCAACTTTTATGACGGTACCGACACCCGCTACGAACTGATTGATGGTCAACCTGTTGCCATGTCTACTGAAAGCGACCTTAACGACCGTATCGCTCTGTTTCTGCAGTTTTGCTTGTTACAGGCAGGTATTCCCTTCTACTGTCTCAGCATGAAAACTCTAATTGCCGTTAGCGGTCGGCTTGCCAACGCGAGACAGCCTGACCTGACGGTTCTGTCGGAGGAGTCAGCCGCCGCACTCAAGGGCGCCAAACATCGCTTGATTACTCATGACATGCCCCCGCCGATGCTGGTAGTCGAAGTGGTCAGCCCAAAACAGGGCGACCGCGACTACCGTCACAAACGTACTGAATATGCCGGACGTCACATTCAAGAATATTGGATTGTTGATCCGATCTTGCAAAAGGTCACGGTGATGGAATGGGTTGATGGGTTATACCAGGAGCAGTGTTACGAGAACGGCCAGTTGCTTGCGTCTAACCTATTTCCAGACTTACAGTTAACCGCTGAGCAAATTCTGGCTGCTGAGCATCCTTCCGCATGAACTTCACCCTCCATGAATTTCACTAACGCCGCTCAAGAACTGACCTATACTCGCGTCCGCGACTACCTCAACAGCAGTGCCTTTCAAGACCGCCTCCGCGTGGATGCTGCCCGTCCCCACTTCGATCTCATCCACCGAAACGACACCCACATCGAAGTCGACATACTCCCCTGGGAAAACCATCCTTACCCCGAACGAGAGCTGGCCATTGTCCGAGCCAGTAGCTGCGTCACTGTGGGCAGCGGCCCGGAGCTGGAACTGCTGCGCTTTTTGCTAGAGACCAACCGCAAAACCCGGTTTGGCTCCTTTCAGACCGATGAAAACGGCAGCATTTTCTTTGCCAATCGCATTTTGGGCGGTGACCACATGGACCTAGTGGAGCTAGAAACCTGTATTCTGGCAGTGGCTGCGATCGCAACCGAATACGAACCCCTCATCACGGCCAAATTTGGCGGCCAACGGAATCGCGGCGACCAGCTCGTCAACCTAGTCTGATCCCATCCATCCAAGACTGACACAGCCGGTTTCCCGCACCTTTTCCCCTCTCCCTTCCCCCTTTTTCTTTCTCCTTTGCTCACATGGAAAACACCGCACAATACGACTGGATTCTTTTAGTCTTTGCTGGCGCCATTCTTGCTGGTGGGTTTTGGATGCTGTTTAGCAACCTGATTGGCGTCAACAAAAAAATGTAGACCCACCCCTTCGTATCGCTCTGTTGAGGAGCATTAACTTTCCTACCCATCCGCGATCCCCGGGGTCTCTGCTCCAGTAGCCTAGATTACATAAAGCAGCTGGGATCGGCGCTAAATATGCCTCCTTTGCCTATCGCTTCTGTTCATCCTATAGAATCGCTATCGTCTTAACCCGAGCGGTATGCCCTTGCGATCGCGCCGTCGCATCGCCCCCGATTCAGGCTGTTTCAATTCTGGTCTCCATCGACCAACGAACGTTTTGAAACAAAAAGGGGAAAATTATGACCCGTAAAGTGTCCGGCGGCTCACGAAATGTTGCAATCGTGGGTCCCTACTCCAGTGGTAAAACCACTCTGCTCGAAAGTATCCTCTCCATTACCGGCGTTACCCGCCGCAAGGGCAGCATTAACGAAGGCAACACCGTGGGGGACAGTTCCCCCGAAGCCCGCGCCCGACAAATGACCGTTGAAGTTAACGCCGCCAGTGCAGACTATGGCGGCGTTTGTTTTAATTTTCTCGATTGCCCCGGCTCCATTGAACTGCTGCAGGAAACCCTCAACGTTTTGGTGGGCGTGGATGCAGCTATCGTGGTTTGTGAGCCCGATCCCAGTCGCGTCCTGACCGTTTCGCCGCTGCTGCAATTCCTCGATCAGTGGGAGATCCCCCACGTGGTCTGGATTAACAAAATGGACCGAGCCAACGCGGGCTATCTCGAAGTCCTCGAGGCGTTGAAGTCCGTCTCTAGTCGTCCTTTGGTTCCCCATCAGTACCCCATCGGCGGTAGTGATGGCATGGTCGGCTTCATCGATCTGGTCAGCGAACAGGCCTATCATTATCACCTGGGTGCCCCTGCCGACCCAGTGCCCCTGCCCAGCGAGCTGGAGGCCGAAGAGAAGGCTGCCCGCACCGAAATGCTGGAAACTCTCGCTGATTTTGACGATCATCTGCTGGAAGAACTGCTGGAAGATATTACCCCCAGCCAAGAAGAGATCTTTAAAGACTTGAAAATGGAGCTGGGGGCTGACCTGGTGGTCCCAGTTTTCATCGGTGTGGCCAGTCAGGATTACGGGGTACGACCGCTCCTAGAGGCCCTGGTGCGTGAGGCCCCTGAGCCTGACGTCACGGCAGAACGGCGCGGTCTGAAGGATGCTGAGGCCCCCTTGGCCCAGGTGCTCAAAACCTACTACACGCCTCAAGGTGGCAAGCTGTCTCTGGTGCGGCTCTGGCGCGGTGTCCTGCGGGATGGTGATAGCTTGGGTGGTGACCGAATGGGCGGTTTGTACCAGCTATTGGGGCAGCATCAAGAGGCGATTACGTCTGCAGCGGCAGGGGCGGTGGTTGCGATCGCACGTCTAGAAAGTGCTAAAACCGGTGACACCCTCTCCACGGGCACGGACGAGTGTACCGATGCGTTGCCTGCGGCCAATGCCCTACCTGCGGTATATGCCCTGGCCATTACCGCCGAAAAGCGCAGCGACGAAGTGAAGCTGAGCGGTGCGCTGAATAAGCTGATCGAAGAAGATCCGGCGCTGCATTGGGAGCAGCATGGCGATACCCACGAGGTTATTCTGTGGGGCCAGGGCGATGTTCATATCCAAATTGCCCTCGACCGACTACGGCGCAAGTACAACTTGCCCATGGCCACTCATCTCCCCCAAGTGCCCTATAAAGAGACGATTCGCCGGCCTGCGGCCAATGTGCGCGGCCGCTACAAGCACCAGACGGGCGGTCACGGCCAGTTTGGCGATGTCTATCTCGACATCCAGCCCCTCCCCCGGGGGAAAGGCTTTGACTTCCACGACACCATAGTGGGCGGCGTCGTGCCCAAGCAGTACATTCCCAGCGTGGAACATGGTGTTCGAGAGTACCTAGGGCATGGTCCCCTTGGGTTCCCGATTGTGGACATCGGTGTCACCTTGACCAACGGGTCGTACCATAACGTGGACAGCTCCGATCAGGCCTTTAAGCAAGCTGCCCGTATCGCCATGCAGTCCGGCCTGCCTCAGTGTGAGCCCACGTTGCTAGAGCCCATCGCCCAGTTGGAGATTTCCATCCCCAACAGCTTTACCCCCAACGTCCTAAAGCTAGTCAGCGGCCGCCGGGGGCAAATTATGGGCTACGAAGCCAAGCGCAACTGGCCAGGCTGGGATGAAGTGACCGCACAGCTTCCCGTCTCAGAAATGCAAACTCTGATTCTGGAACTGCGCTCTCTCAGCATGGGCGTGGGCTTTTTCCGCTGGCAGTACGATCACCTGAGCCAAGTGCCTGAAAAGGTGAAAGCGCAGGTGTTAGCCAAAGTGGGAGAAACATAGCGCAAAGTGGTGCCTAGCGAAGTAGCGAAGTAGTGTTTGAGGCCGAGGATTCTCTGAATCCCAGAAAATTTATTCGGGATTCTCACTATTTCGCTATTTCACTATTTGCTCCTCTACACCAAATACCTCAAACTGCCCCCCAGCATTCTCAGTCCAATAAACACCAGCAGCAGGGCAAAAATGCGCTTAAGCCGGTCTGCGGGAATCCGGTGGGATAGGACGGTGCCGATGGGCGCGCCCAGCATGGTAAACGGAGCAACCAGTGCGATCGCAGGCCAATAGACATAGCCTGTGGACCAGTTAATCTCTGGGTAGGTGGGCGAAAATAATGAGAAGGCCACTGTGCCGACGAGCGCAATGGGGAGGGTGAAGGAGGCAGAGGTTCCGCTGGCGGCTTTCATCGGTAAACCGCAATAGAGCAGAAACGGCACGCTAATGGCGCCGCCCCCGATGCCCAAAATGCCGGACTTCAGGCCAATTAGACTGCCAATTGCAGCGGTGAATCCTCGGCTTGGCGTATCGGTTTCTTCAAAGCTGGGGGTCCAGGCTGTTGCGATTTTGATGGCCACCAGCATCAAAAATACGCCAAAAATAATTTCTAGCCAGTGGGTGTCTAACCGATTAGAGAACAAGTTGCCCAGCACCACCCCAGTGCCAATGGCGGGCACCACCTGGCGAAACATCATCCACTGCACATCGCCCCTAGCATGGTGGGACCAGGTTGATGCAGCTGAGGTAAATACCATAATCCCCATGGCTGTCCCCGCAGCCATGTGCATCAGCGTTGTTTCGGGCAGGCCAATGACGCCAAACAGGTAAAACAACCCAGGCACAATCACCATGCCGCCCCCGATACCGAGCATGCCGGCTAATGTACCTGCCGTAATGCCCAAAATGCCAAACAGCAAAATGTCTGAAACCGCCAGCATGCCTTGCCACCATCCATAGACCCTATAGACAGGATAAGGGATCTAGACCTTGGTCTTCAGCTAGCTAGCAGACATCTTATCGCTAGTGCCACACAGGTTAAGACTTGCAGGTTAAGACTTGCAGGTTAAGACTTAACCTGTAAGTCTTATCGCCGTCGTGCACACTTAATATATGAGTCGTCTATATATGAGTCGTCGCGCAGAAGTGCCCTTGTTTAGGGTTTATACACGGACGACGGGCTATTTTGCTTCAATCCCAGGCACGTGAGCGCCACAAATGTCCCAGAAATGTCCTAAGCGACGGGCGCTTATGGCATTTACGAGAAGGCTAAGCCAGGTGCCAGGCAAGAAGCGCGCTGTGCTTAAGGGGCTGCCGTACTTGGCGGCTCACATTACCAGCAGATGTCTTCAATCTTGAGTCCATTGGTAATGTGTAGGGTCTGTAACCCAACACCCTTTGCGCCGTCTACATTGTGGGCCGTATCTTCAACAAACAGCGTTCGGGCGGGGGCAAGCCCTTGCTCATCGATCACCTGTTGATAAATGCTGGCATTGGGTTTACGGTCTCCCATCTGGTGAGAATAGTAGGCCCGATTAAACTGATCGTCCAAGCTGCCGAACGTGCTGCCAAAGGTGGTTTCGAACAGTTCTTCGCAGCGGGCGAGATGTAGTTCATTGTTGTTCGACAGCAAATAGATCGGTAGTCGCTGTCGCAGCGATTGGAGCAGCTCAATGCGCTGTTTCGGATAGCTGAGGATCAGGGCATTCCAAGCAGTGTCAATATCGGCATCTGGAGCACTAAAGTTGAGGTGCGATCTCAACCCATCGCGAAACTCCGCTGCGCCGATCGCTCCCGTCTCAAAGTCAGAAAATAAACTTGTCTGCCGCTGCTGGGTATAGACCTGACTCACGTCGAAACCAGCCAACTGGCTCAGGGCGGCGATGGTTTTGCCATAATCCAGCTCAATAATGACCCCGCCCAGGTCAAAAATAATGGCGTCGACAGACGTTAAGTCCATGGACGTTAGATCTGACGGTGCAGCTAAAGGTTTCATCGGCACGCACGATTAAGGCGTAATACAGTTATCATCTCGTTCCATACGGGTCGCCCCCAACAGCGTAGACAATAAAACACAGCGCTTTAAGTCAGGTACATTTTTAGACATGAGCGTCAGTTTTCCGCCGACCGCTGCCTTGGAATAGCCTTTGTAATCAAAGCGAGCCTCGTAGATACCGTCTGCACCCAAGGTGTTGGTATACGAGTTGTCGTGGTCAATGGCAATGTCCCCATGCAAAGGTTGCCAATTAGCCGCTGTACTGGGTGAGAGTATGGCGGAAGGATAGATTGACCATTCTGTTATGCCACTGTTCTCTCGCAGGGCAAAATCCCAGTCAACGTTGCGCTGCTGTGCTTTGCTCTGGGCCTCTTTTATACCATTGTTGACAATATCCTGAGCCGCAGCTAAGCGGCGCACCTGTAAAAATTGGAACCAGCTCGGGGCTGCGATCGCAGCAATCAGACCGACTATAATGATGACAACCAGCAACTCAAGTAGGGTAAAGCCTGAAGCAGCTGGCTTAAGTGCCCGCCATTCAATCAGTCTCAGTAACCTCACCGAGCGCGTTTGCATTAGATCACCTAGTCAGAACGGGGCGATCCTATCAGGTTCTGGGGCTGGCAGCATTAACGCGTTCTTAACTAGCCCTAGGGGGTGAGCCATTGGTCAGTTGAGCATTCATCCCCTTCAGCTTGCACAACGTTACCAATCAGGGTCGTGACGACGACACAGCGCGGTTCGCCTCCTGTCTCGCTGGTTAGGCTAAAGACAAAAGGTGCATTGTCAACATTGCCCTTATGGGTAAAGGTCAGCGTCGTCGAAGCGACATTAGCCGTCCCCCCGTTCTGGTATGCCCCAGCCAGTTCAATCCCATCGTTCTGGTCAGCGCTGCCTAATTCTGTTGAAACCGATGCTACCTCAACCGTCGGCGGGGAACCTGAGGAAATCGTGACCTGGCGCGGCGAGCTTAAACGTTGGGCATCGGATTGGGCTGTCTGAAGCACCTGAGTCAGATCTCCGGTTGCGCGGTTCAGCTGCTGACGCCGGGCATAGGATAGCCAACTGGGTGCTGCGATCGCAGCAATCACACCTGCCATAACGATTACCACCAGTAGCTCAATCAGTGTAAAACCGCTGGAGTCAGTCGCTGCGCATCTTCTAAACCGTCGTATATTCATGCATCAATTCTTAAGTAAATATTGAAAGAGCCATCAATTAGAACAACCAAAATTAATCGTCGACCTGCTCTTTATCCAAGACACCACGAACTAAGATCCGGCTTTGCAGGCTAGGTAACCGACTCTCCTCACTGGCCGGCTGCATAAACTCTTGATTGATGTCGCCCCTTAAGAATAAGAAGACATCCTGTCCCGAACGGCCATCCGGTACTGTGCCACTTGAGAGTGCAGTGGGATTGGGATCTCTCACACACGCGATAAAGCTAGACGTCGTTGTCGCTGTAGAAGGCGAGACCGTATAGGCAGCATTACCGGTAAAGTCATTGCTACTACAGTCTGCTGCGTTGGTTGCGTCAAAGTCAGGCGTATCAACAAAGTCGACTAATACACTTGAAACACCGTCCGTTGTAGAGCCGTCGCGGGTCCAAGCTTCGAAGTTAGCCGTCCCTTCTGCAACAGACCCTACCCCTGTCGAAATGGGGTCGACGTAGCCCGTGCGTTCAGCAAAGTTGCTAGTGATGGGATCGCTATTGGGATATTGCTCCAGGGCATATCGCACCAGGCGAGACTCCCCTTCCCAAACACCAGAGGTCGGACTCTGCACGTAGACAACCAAAGTGTACGTTGCTCGCCGAGCGGCCAGAGCCGAGCAAGCACCGATATTGCCCGAATAGGTCGTACTGCAGGTGGCGTTAGCAGGAATGTTGGCCTCATCTACGAAATCAGGCCGCCAGAATGCAAGGACAGGGGTACCCGCTGGTAAATCAGTTAGCTGAGCAGCCACCGTACTGGGGTCAGGATAAACATAAACGGCTTCCCGTAGGTCATCGCTCACATAGTCCATGGCCCGCTGCATATCACGTTGAACCTGTTCTAGTCCCAGTTCACGGCGGTCAACACGTAGCAGCTCAACGACCAGATACATTAGACCGGTCATCACAATACCTGCCATCAGCAGGGAAACGAGAATCTCGATCAGCGTGAAACCAGAACTTTTCTGGTGTGAACGGAGCAGCAGCTGCCTTAGGCGAATAGCGGTAGATTTTCTCAACATGGCACACTCAACATGGCACAACTAGCAGCTTGAATTAACAATTAGAGGGGGCTGAAGCAGCCGGATTGATTGTGTTGTAGTAGTTGCACAATGAGTCCTCCCGATCACCCTGAACGATGGTGGTGTAGATAACCGCCAAAGGCCGTTCTAACTCTTCACCACTGGTCATATTTAAGGCGGCCCCCTCAGTTTTGAGGTCACCCGCTGGCGTGTTTCGTATGACATCCGCGCGGTATACCCGAACTCCCATATCAAAAGAAATGGGCTTTCCAGTGGCCGTCGTACTTCCCACCGTCCTAAAGGATTGAATGGCATACTCATTGCCCGAAACCGAAGCCAGCCTGGCATAGTTGACACTGGTAGATGCTTGCGCATTATCAATGCCATTGACGGGTGCTGGAACGTTGGCCTCAAACTGCGTCACGTCTGTCGCCAAAGCGGTACTGGCGACATCAATCGTATAGCTTCCACCACGCTCCGTCTGTACACGAAGACGGTCGATTTCTGCCTGGGCGAGTTGCAGTGCCTGTTCAGCTCGCTGGCTCTGAACCCGGGTCGCCACTGACAGAATCACCACTGGAGTGGTAATGCCAACCGTCGCAGCAATGACCGCCACAGCCACCAGACACTCAATTAGCGTCAGCCCACTATCGGATTTACCTTTGAACAACGGACGCATCAACTTAGCGATTCTCATGTTGTTAGTCTCCGTTAGTTACAGGTTTGGCCGCTGGCGCTACACAGAAGCTTGATGTAGTCATCATCAATCGGTAGCTCGCGGAAGAACTCACTCCGAGGGCGACCCACCGTGACAAAGCGCTGGGCAATGGGTGCTGCTGCCGTGTACTGCAGCGCCACGTCATAACCCCAAACCCGC
>JBCBOC010000017.1:0-16235 GCA_039821475.1 Cyanobacteria bacterium J06632_22
TAGAAGAAGATGGCTTAGAGACAATTCATTTTCTTTACTGTGCCGACACCATTGGGACAGTCGCACTTGTATCGCTTTTTCATCGCTGTTTACCTGCAGTGAGGTCACTATGAAACTTTCCAGCGCCAATATCGATACCCGTTTAGATACGCTTTACGACGCCATCGTTGTCGGTGGCGGCATGGGTGGACTTTCAGCGGCCATTTATCTAGCCCGCTATGGTCTTAAGTGTCTGGTGATTGAAAAGGGCAAGGGACGCTCCATTTGGATGCAGGAGACACGTAATTATTTGGGCATTGATCCCACAACACCTGGACGCAACATTCTGACCAACGGTAAGAAACAGGCCCTAGAGTGGGGGGCAGATCATCTACAGGCCTTTGTGGAAGAGGTTGTCGACGAAGGTGAGACCTTTGCCGTCCATGTCAAAATTGGCAAGAAGAGCGACAATCGGCATACCCTACGCACGAAGTATGTGATTGCCGCTTCTGGCGTCATTGATGTGCTGCCTGAGCTGGAGGACATGCAAAATGTTTATGACTATGCTGGTTACACCCTGCACGTCTGCATGATCTGCGACGGTTTCGATATGTGGGACCAAAAGGCCGTGCTCATGGTCAAGCGTGAAGGCCAAATCAATGCAGCATTTGTATTGAATTGGTTTACGCCATACATTTCTGTGCTCACTAACGGAGACTTTGAGGTGAGCGACGAGATGAAGCAGAAACTAGCGGACCATGGCTACCCGCTCTATGAGGCGCCGGTAAAACGCTTCCTCGGTGAGAACCATAAGATGAGCGGTGTGGAACTGGCGGACGGTACCGTTGTCGAAGCCACAACGGGCCTCATCAATATGGGTTCGATTTATCACAATCAATACCTTAAGGGTATTGAAGGGCTCACCTGGGATGGTGAAAACTTGACGACGAATGACATGTGTCAGACGACCCATGACCGCATCTTTGCTCTGGGTGATCTGAAAAAGGGGCTTAATCAGGTTTCTGTGGCAGTGGCTGATGGAACCAAAGCTGCCACACAAATCTGGCGCTACATTCGCCGAGCTGGCGAACCCCGCAAATGGGAAGAAAATTTACCGGATAAGGTTCCGGCATCCGTTTAACGCGACTAAACCGCGTCCACTTGAAACCTGCAGCTTTCTCCACTAGAAGAACACCGATTCTGGACGTGGCCAAGGTCAATAGGCAAACACCTGCCCACTGCGCTCTATCACGATGACGCCTTGGGTATCGTCAAAGTTGGCTTCCCTAACAATGGACAGGGTCAGCTGGCCCGCCCCATCACTGCTTCCGGTGATGTCAATTAAGCCATTGTCATTCCGGACCGCAGTGAGGGTGGCGTCTAGCGGGATATTTTGCAAAAGCACAGACTGCTCAGGCAACAGGAGGCGTTGATCGGTAACACCCAAAACTTCATAGGTCAGGGGAGCGCCCGTTTCATTTTTGAATTCGATAGTGACCTGACTGCCCTGGGTTACGAACCGGGTCACCAGTTCACCATTGTTAGGTAGCGGCTGAGCCGACGCTGCGGTTGCGATCGCAACCATTGCCACACTCCCCGCCATGGCAGTCCCGGCAAAAAGTTTGGTGAGACTGCTGCAAACCGTCCCGATAAGAGCTGTTTTGTTTGAGCCGATTTTACAAATCCGTTGAGTCAAAGCCATCGTCAAGTACCGTATGGATAGGCAGTGTGTTTTTTCAAAGTAGCGCGGTTTTGAGAGAACGTTAATGCCCTGCAACAATCTGCCGTCGAATTCAGAGAAGAGGCATTATGGCGCGAGTACTCGTAGGATTGATTCAAGGTTATAAAGCTTGGATTTCGCCCTTACTGCCGCCGACTTGCCGATTTCAACCCACCTGCTCAACCTATGCCCTAGAGGCAATCCGCCGGTTTGGTGCGGGGCGAGGAAGCTGGCTGGCAGCCAAGCGTATTGCCCGCTGCCATCCGCTCTGCGAGGGCGGTTATGACCCGGTACCCGATGCGCCATCCGTATCCTCAGACGATTCGATGTAGCCGTAGCCCATCCCTTAAAACGTTTTCCTACGGTTGTCGGCACTGCAGCATTCCCAACAAGACCTACGTACCTGACGCCCAATTCGGGCACTATACGTTAGCCTGGGGCGCTTTGCGGCAACCCAAGCAAGTTGTTTCGCGGCTGCGATCGCAACCCGAATTTACAGCGCTCGCCACTTTGCTTCTAAGAAAATGGCCCAATAGGCGTATTTTCTTCCAGGGTTAACCCAGAGCACCGTGTTGGGCCAAGCGCTTAGGACAGTTCTGGCGGTGAGTATGGTCGCCAAGTGGCCCGCAACCGCCACAACCGTTTGGGTTCAGCAAGGTAGTAAGCGCTATGGCACCAACGCGATCGTAACAATACTGATTTTCTAGACATGGGTGTGGGTTTTCCAGACGGGTCATTGGCAGCGGACTCACCGCTTTACGTGACCAGACCGCCAATTGAAGACCGGGTGCTCAGCGAGTTGCAGCAGCCCGGTAGCTTAGTACGGATCCGGGCGGCCCCCCGCATGGGCAAAAGTTCATTGCTGGTTCGAACGCTGCAGGCACTACAGCGGCAGGGATACCGCACGGCCCTAGTAGACTTCCGCACCGCGGACCGAGCAACCTACACAGAACTGCCCCGGTTTCTTCGCTGGCTATGTGCTGCCGTTGCCCACCAACTCAAGCTACCGTCCCAGTTGGACAGCTATTGGGATAATTATATTGGGGCCAAGCTAAGCTGTACCTGCTACTGGAGTCATTATCTGCTCCCGAAGGACGACAGGCCCTTAGTGTTGGCCTTAAACGAAGTCAACCACATTTTTGCTTATCCTGACATTGCCGAAGATGTGTTGGCACTACTGCGGTTTTGGTATGAAGAAGCCAAACGCGACCCTGACTTTGGTCAACTTCGCCAAGTGGTGGTGCATTCCACCGATGTCTATGTGCCACTGAACATCCATCAGTCACCGTTTAATGTAGGACTGCCCATCCAACTGCCGCTGTTTACCGCCGCTCAGGTGAGAGAACTCGCCCAGCGCTATGGGGTTACGGTCCAGGATGCTGATATCACTCAGTTGGTCGAAACGGTGGGCGGCCATCCTTACCTCAGTGCGATCGCACTGTATCATCTCAGCCATAGCCCAGATCTCACAATGGCCAATCTGCTGAACGATGCCGCCACCGACAACAGCATTTACGGCAGCCACCTGCGCAGCTGTGTATCCACCATCCAGGAGCATCCCCACCTCCAAACAGCCCTGAAAAAACTCCAAAGCGGTCCCGTCCTACTGCCTAAGGACGCAGCCTATCCCCTAACCCGCCTAGGGTTAGCCACACCCACTGCAGCAGGCTATCAGTTCACCTGTCAGCTGTATCGCCAATACTTTGCCCCCTCGTCCCCCTCGACCAGCCTCTCCGTCACGACACCAAACTCGGGAAGCACGTCCCCAGAACAGGTCCAGCACGTCCAACAGCTTAAACAAGAAAACCAGCGCCTCAAAGCCCTGGTGAATATCGACAGCCTGACCCGCATTGCCAATCGTCGCTACCTAGACTGCCATATGCAGGTGGAATGGCAGCGCATGATCAATAGCGAACGCCCCCTATCACTGATCATCCTCGACATTGACTGCTTTAAGCAGTACAACGACACCTACGGTCACCGAGCGGGAGATCGCTGCCTACAGCAGGTCGCCAGCACCCTGCGCAACTGCCTTAACCGCCCCGCGGATCTAGCCGCACGCTACGGCGGCGAAGAGTTTGCTGTGATTTTGCCAATGACAGATACAACCGGCGTTAAACGCCTGAGTCAGATGATCCAACAGAACATTTTGGCCCTAGGGATTCCCCATGAAACCTCCACCGTAGCGACTAAGGTCATCACCGTTAGCATCGGTGCCGCAACCGCGTGGCCTCGCGCGGGACAATCACCTGAGACGCTGTTTGCCACTGCCGATAGCCTCATGTACGCATCCAAGCGCCAGGGCCGCAATCGGGTAACCGTAAGTCAGTCGGGCACGACCGCCCGGTGTTAACCCTGGCCGCGTTTTGCCATCAGACTTTCAACCTGAGCCACCACGAGTCGATCGGGATCGTTTTGCAGCCGAGGCAATAATTGATTCAACACCCGCGGCGACACCGTATCTACATAGCTCAAGACAGCTTCTCGCACAAACCCCACCGGGTGACGCAGGCAAGCCATCACGTGATCCGGCGTCAGACTCCAGCGCTGGGCACGGGCAGCATGAAAACAACAGGCCAAACTCCAATCCGACAGGAAGTGCCGCAGGTCCACCAAACTGCGCAGACGGCTCGGGGGCGTCAGGGGCCGGTAGGCCACGCGATCGGCTAGGCTAGCCAACTTTTCATTGTCGCTACGGAGATCCAACACGGTCAAAATGGCGCGCTTAGCAGGAATGTCCAAGGCATTATCTAAAATTTCTAGGCCTCGGGCTCGACTGGCTGCCGACCCTTCCAGACTGAGTTCAGCAGCCTGAATCGTCGCCGACGGATAGAGGAAGCGCATCAACAGAAAAATCCGCTCAATGGCGTCACTTTGCACATCCCGCAGCGCGCTTTTTAACCACTCCAGCTCTTGGGTCGTCACGGTCTCTCCCAAGCGATCCACCGAGAGATCGATCAGGCTACTGTAAAGCTGAGCCAGAAACGCTAACTCCTGGTCAATCAGTGCACTAATGCCCTGACGCCCGAGCCGGTCAATGGCCGTGTCAATATCCGGCGAACGCCGCAACCCGGGTTCGTCAGCCAGCTTAAGCAAAATCCGCAAAATCCAGCGGCGCGTAATCCCCCAAGACGTCATCAGGTTAGACACCAAAATTTCTAGCGCTTCTAGGGTGCCAATCCGACCAATCACCTGCCAGGCCTGATTTCGCAGCGTATCAGGCTTGAAGGGGTTCTCTGCCAGCTCTATCAGCATGGGGAGAGCGTCATTACCCAGTTTGACCAGCGCTTGGACAGCGGCCTCGCGCGTGGATTTATAGCGTAATGCCTGGAGCAGCGACGGGTAGTAGGCCTTTAACCCCGTTGATGCGATCGCATCTAGCAATGCCCGCCGCACTCGCAACGACTCATCCTGCAACAGATCCGGCACATGAACCCGCAAGCCTTGCATGTATTGGGCTTCCCCTAGGGCGCGGCAGCCCATCACCCGCTCCCGCTCTCGCTCATGGGTCAGCATTTGCCCCAGCAGATAGGTGGCTTCAGCACGCTCCTGGGCCTCCCCCTGATTCAGCATCAGCGATAGCGCCGTGCCGCGGACCGTAGGATCCACCGCCGGGTCCAAATAGGATCGCAATGTTTGAATTTCAGTGTCGGGTTGGGTTTGCCAGAGATAGCGTAGCGACAGGGCCAGGGTAACCGGATTTTGTCGAGGCGAAATCAGCGCCTCCACATAGCCGGTGTAGTTGCGGTCGGGGTGGTCTAGCATGGTCTCCAAGCTCTGCTGCTGCAGCGCCGGAGACAGTTCGCTGAGCATCGGAGCCAGCACACCGCTGACACTGTTGGGATCAACATAAGTCAGTAGCTCAATGCACGAACGCTTATCGTCGTCCGAGTTCGACTGGGTAAGTTCCTCAATAATGGCGCGCCCCAGATTGGGCAGATTGGCATTCGCAACGCTCAACAACCCTCGCTCAGCCGTCATGACCAAGAGGTTTAGATATCGAGATCGCAGCCAGTACACAACCAACAGCCACAGTCCCGCGAGCCCCGCTGTAATCAACAAAAACACCCGGGCTTGGGCCGCGCGATCGACCCCTGGCAGCGCCTGACAAACCGCCAATACCACAAAAATTAAAATGCCCGCCAGACCAATCGAAAGCGGCTCCGCCGTTCCAACCTGTGACTGCACCCGAGCGCGCACGCGATCGGGAACCGGCTGAAACAACACCGGGCGGACCGCTGCCACCAGCGTGTACCGTAGCCACTCATCTAGAAACTTTACGGCAATCAAACTGAGAAACAGCGCCTGCGCCCCAATCAACTGCGGCAGACTAATTAAAAACGCCGCCAGGCTGAGACCCGTGATAGTGGCAGGCAGCAAGCCCATCACCGTAAAAATGCCCATTTTTTCAATCAGCCGGCTTGAGGTAAAGACCTGAGTCATCATCTCCATCAAGCCCAGCACCCCGGTGAAGATCCCCAAGAACTTCGCCACCGTCGCTACGCTAAAGTTCTGCCCCGTCAGCTGTTCTAGATATTGATACTCAATCAGGTACAGCAGCACTTGGGCCAAAATCACAAAGCCAAACAACAACAGTACATACCGCCGAATCAAGCTCTGGAGCCGCCGCGCCGAGAAGGCGTTGCTCACCGACTCGGTGCGGCGCCGCACCGAATCTGGGAATGCATGTCGGTAGCTACTGCCAATGCTATAGAGCACACCCGTTCCCAGCAGCATAATGCCGAACACGAGGTACAACACATTTTCAATTCCCAGCAGCTCCAGCAAGAAATACAGCGTAAAACCACTGAGCGCGTCCGCTAACAAGTTGCCACTACTGATCAACGGGAACGTCCGCCGAATTTCGCGAATGTTAAACAGCTGATTCGCCGTGACCTCCAGATTGAGCTCATTGAGGTCGGTAATGGCCTCCATCCATAGACGCATAGCAAAGATGGTCACAGGCGCCCAAGCCGCAACCCCCAGCCCAATACGAAAGGCCAACATCGGCAGCGTCATCATCACCGCGATCAGGACAATGGCAAACCGCAGCGGCAACAGTCTCTGTAGCCCAGAGTAAATCGTGTTGAGACTGGCACCGACCAGTGCACTGAAGAGGTAAATCAACGGCAGCGAGCCGGCCCCATACTCCTCCAGAAACAGCGCCGCTGAACTCACCTCAAGCCACAGAATTCCCATGGACATCAGCGTGTAGAAGGCCAGCAGCAGCAGCGTTCGCTGGGCCTCCTCCGGTCTTAGATTGAGCGCCTTAAGCCAGCGCGACGATTTAACTGAGCGAACAGCAACGAAGGACATGCAACCGGAAAGAAGGGGGCGGGCATAGCCGGACGGCTGTACGGATTGTGCCCCATCTAGCGAGATGCGGTATCAGGACATCGGCGAGGAGACTGGAAAGCGGGCAGATAGAATGGTGAAACCGGCCCTAAATCCCTGAGGATTTATAGCTCTCGCCACTTTGTTTAGAACAATCCTGGGTTTAGGACAATCCTGGCGCTCATTTGCCCAGTACCGGAGCCAAGCGGCCAACCGTCGTGCACAAAGCCAAAAGAGAGCCCACACAAAAGCCGTAAGCAAGGGCCCCAAAAAAGCTCTTTTGTGGAGACGACTATCAGTGACAAATACCGCCTCATCCCCCAACCGCCTCACCCTATTTACGCCTTTATTGACCAATTTTTAGGGCTACTGTTTTTAGGGCTACTTTTTAGGGGCCATGATCATAATCATGTTGCGGCCCTCACGCTTGGGGCGCTGCTGAACTTCCCCCATCTCCTCAAGGTCCTTAGCCATCCGCTCCAGCAACCGCTGGGCCAGATCAGAATGCTGGATCTCTCGGCCCCTAAACATGACAGTGGCTTTCACTTTATCGCCACTTTTAAGGAAACGACGAGCATGATTAACCCGCACGTTATAGTCATGATCGTCAATTTTGTAGCGCATTTTGACCTCTTTCAGGTCGGCATTATGCTGCTTCTTTCGGGCTTCACGAGCCTTTTTCTCTTGCTCAAATTTGTATTTACCGTAGTCCATAATCCGACACACTGGCGGATCGGCTTTATCACTAATCAGAACTAAATCAAGTTCCTGCTCTTCGGCCATCGGCAACGCCTCCTGAGGGGACATAATGCCAAGCTGGTCACCCTCGGGACCAATCAGTCGAATCTTTGGAAATCGAATGTTCTCGTTGATAGGGGGAACGTTGCGATTACGGTTGCGATTGCGATTGCTGTACATTTAATGCCGGATTAGATCAATAAGAGTTCGATACGGTTAAGTGAGATGTTTTGTTTGCCTTACCGCGGTCAAAGACGCAAGCGTGACGCCTAACCGTCTTATCGCTGCAAGACAGCAGCCTATACAAGCCGTTTAATCAGGAGGCTCGCCAGGATGCAGTGCCGCTTTTAGTTTCAGAATGTGGACTAGCAACCTCTGCAAGGCCTAGCCCCACAGACACTAGCCAACACAACCGGCCCACAGACAGCGCACTGTCGAGGGGACCGCAGCTCGCCTGAGCGGCGTCAAGCTCGGCGACCTAATCACCGATTGTAGATGAAGTGTTTTCATTTACAGCATTCGCTTTAAGTTAATTGAACTTCTTTTACGTCCCCCTTACCGGGCTACAATCGAAGACTAATTTGGTTAATTGCCACTGCGGTTAATTGCCGCTGCGTCCCTCAACTCCCCTAAAACCGACCCCACCCTATCCCGCAGCCCCTCGAACCATGAAGCACACTCTTTCTGTTTTAGTTGAGGACGAAGCCGGTGTCCTCACGCGCATTGCCGGTCTGTTTGCCCGACGCGGCTTTAACATCGATAGCTTGGCCGTGGGGCCAGCCGAGCAAAACGGCGTTTCACGCATCACCATGGTGGTTAACGGCGACGATCGAGCCATTGAGCAAGTGACCAAGCAGCTTTACAAGCTGGTCCATGTTCTAAAGGTCAACGATGTGACCGAAACACCCTGCGTAGAACGGGAGCTGATGCTCATCAAGGTCAAAGCAACCGACAGTACTCGCGGTGAAGTGATCAACTTCGCCCAAATCTTCCGTGCCCGGGTTGTGGATGCCTCGGACGAATCTCTCACGCTCGAAGTCGTGGGCGACCCCGGAAAGATGGTTGCCATTGTTCAGGTGCTCAGCCGATTCGGCATTGTAGAGATTGCCCGCACCGGTAAAATTGCCTTAACGCGCGCTTCTGGCGTCAACACTGAATTCTTAAAGTCACTAGCGGTCAAGGCCTAAGGGACTGTCAGTACTGATTTTTTCCTCATGGTCGCCAACATCAATCACTGGCGTGGGCAGAGGCCGCGCAAGCACGTACAGTGAGGTCGCGAAATACAGCGCCCGAGAATGGGTTGCCTCATCCGGCTGTATCGAGGGGTAACCGTATTAAGGACCTTAGTCCAGGACCTGAGCCTAGTGGTCTGTCAACACCGAGAATTAGGGTTAGCGATGACAGTGAAATAGAGAAGTAGTGAAATCGTCGAAGGTCTTTACGTCAAAGGTCTTTACGTCAAAGGGGCTTAAGACCAAACACGACTTCACTATTCGCCAATCGCTACTTTACTGACCTGACCCGAATCTTTGGTGTTGACACTGCACTAGCACTCGACGAGCACAATAGTGCCATTTTTAGCGCTGTGGTCGTCGCGCCTCAACAGCTTTTGCGCCGGCAGCGCCCCAAGGGGCGACCCTGTACACACCGGAACATCAGAACATCCCCAGTCCAAGGGACGGACACTGCAATACTTCACCAGGAACAGCGGAAGGTGCGCTCAGACGTGACCTGATTTCGATGTGACGATAGCCCTCTCTTGACGCTAAATCTGCTCCCAAGCTTGGGCCACAATATCACTCAAAAGCTTTCTAAGGTTTTGATCCAGCAAGGCATCATCGGCCTGTAACTCTGCCATCACTTCTTCCAGCGAACGCCCCTTTGAGCGTGCCGACTGGATAACACTGACAATAGCCGAGGCAATATGGTCGTCACTGACACGCCTATCTCCCAACGCGACCGGATGGTCAGGATCTTTAGGGTGGTCAGTGTCCTTAGGGTGATCTGTATCTTTAATGAGCTCCAAAAGACTTAAATCCATATTGTCCTTGCGGGTGAGATGCAGCCTAAGGGGGGTTTAGGCCGAGAAATGTCAAGAGTTTAACTCACACTTGAAAAATATGGACAAGTATTTCTTAGACCTTGTCTAAAGGAAAAACATCCTGTCCAGATTCGTTAGAGCGGCAAGTAACGCTATCCCGTTCAGCCCATAACAAAATGGCACACATCCTTGATCAAACAAGCCGGGCAGTGGCAAGCAGCGTGCCAATCCAAACCGCTGAGCTTTATACGCCACGCACCAGATCCAAATCCTTAAGCAACAGGAACAGCCTGCAAGAGGAATCACTTGCTGTAAACTCCTTCAGCTACAGCAGCATACCCAACCCATAGCCTTCAGGCATACCTTCTCAAGCAGGCCTCACCAAAAATTCAATTCACCATTAAGTCACGACACTCCAAGCGAGCACCTGAGGCGCTTTGTTTTCAACGCGCCTCAGGTCAGCATTCACCTGTCAACGCTTAGCATTGGGGTTAGCCTTATTTGAATCAGCAGGTTCCAAGGCTACCACCCAGCACTGGCCTGTTGAGTGGCAGCTCTGTTGAGTGGAGCAGCATCAGCTCTTACCTTGAGCCGTAACGCGACACAACTAGCTTTGGGGCTGCTTCAGCCGGGGGAACATAGGCAAATCGACGGCAGCCATAGACGCCACTCGCTTTTGGGCTCGGAGCGGATAAACTACCGGAGCAGGAGTGGCCTCTGGGAAAGCCATTGCAGGCAAATAAGGCTCTGGAGCAGTCTCTGCAGGGGGGGACGCCGAGACCACTGGGGCAGGTGCGGTGGCCGGGGTCGTGACGGACGCTGGTGGAGCGCTATCTTCCGTCATCTCCATTAACTCAGTGTCGTCAGCAGCATCGGTGGCATACAGATTTTTCTCGTCTGGAATTTCGATAACCCGAGCTAAGTCGCGCCAGAGTTGAGCCTCAGTTTCAGCATCGACAGACAAGGGAGAAGAGGGCATCGAGGATGACAAATCTTGCGCAGCAAATTCTGTCACAGACTCGGGAGTAGGCCGTTCGCCGCGAATCAACGATTCGAGCTGTGGATCTAGGCGGGCCGCCGGCTCGTGAGATGTCCAGGGCGCAATATTGTCTACCTTAGGCATCGAGACCGCTGGAGCAACTGCCGCGGCACCGGAAATAAAGCCAGATTCTGCAGCCTGGGCCCCTGAAGAAACATTCAGACACTTTTCCAGAGCTGCCTTGAATTGCAGGGTGTAGCGCTGCTGGCGCTGTAGACGAGCGCGTAAATCCCGAGTCGAGGTCTCAGCCTGCAGTAACCGCTGACCTTGGTCGGCACACTGCTGCTGTAGTCGGGTGCAGTCCTGATCCAACTGAGCCACCCGGTCTTTGTTAGTCGTGAGTTCTGCCTGTAACGTCTCGTTGAGGACCTGATAGCGCTTCAGCGACTGGGTGGACACCTCCAGCTCCGTCACCATCTGAGCGATGTGGCGATCACTCAGCGTGCGCGACTCGCTGACGGCAGGGCCGTGGGTGCGATCAATTTCAGCCTGCAAGGCCGTTTGAGACTTATCGAGAGCTTCTTCAAGCTGGGTAACCTTATCCAGTAGAACGTCGTTGCATTCATTCAAATCCCGAATCAGGCTCATGAGCTCAGCTTCGCGCTCTGAGGAGGATTGAGCTAACGGAAGTTCAGAATGCGTCATGGGAGCCTTAGGAGAAGGAGTGACAGTGGACGAGGACGTAATCCCATCCGACAGGTCTGTGCCAATCGTACCGGGCATATCAATGACTTGCCAGCCGTCGCCCTGCCAACTTTTATCATTGACAGAAATATCTTTACCAGAGATTGCAGCAGTATGCAGTTGTGTAGACAACGAAATATGTGAATTTTGTGTAGATTTTTTGTTGGCGGCGGAATCTAACGGTTTATTTAGCTGAGTATTCATAGAAATTAGGCGTCCATCTTATTTCAGGATTCAGACGGGAAACGGCTGCCATAGCAAGAGTCACAGTGCTAATAGGCAAAACCTGTTAGAAAGAGCATCTGGAGCAGTGACGAGCACCACTAACAGACCAATAGGCCTTGGGGCGAGTAGGCTAGGGAAGGGGAATCCCGCTGTTAAGTTTTACGACTTGATTAAGTTTTACTACTAACACAGAATTCTTCCCCGAAAGGAGATGCCAACCGCCTTCGTGCCAGATTTCAGTACATGTACTGACTAGACTGGGGGGAGGGTATCACTCAGTCAGGACAGCTGTCTCGGCGGTCGTCAAAAGAGTAATCGAAGTTTATAAACTCAATGGGGATTATCCTGCTAAACCTTCGCCCTGCTCAGAGTTTGAGTTTTTCTCGAGGCAGGCGACAGGCTTTAAATGCAGTGATGCAGTTTATCCCTCAAGTTGCTCGGCCAATAGCGACTGGTGTAACAACGCTTGGTCGACCCGGGATTGGACCTGGGCCGGGGTGAGGCTATCGCCGTCGGCATAGTGTTCGAGCCACTGTTGTGTCATCTCAGTAGCTCGCTCGGGCAAATCAAGGGTCTCCAACGACCAACCGGGCATCTCCGTATCTTGCATTAGCTGAGTGACCTTAGGATCGTAACTAATGGCAAAGCTGCGACAGCCTTCGGCAGCGGACATGACCAGGGCATGGAAGCGCATGCCAATGGTCATTTCGATACCGCGAAACGTTCCTTTAAGCTGGCGCGGATCCGTCACTGCCAGGGTCGTATGAGGCCCCGTTAAATGGCTTGAAATTTGGGTTGCGATCGCACCATCTTTGGCGGGCTGAAACGGCATCAACACAATATAGGTCTGGGTTGCCTGCTGAAAGTCCCGTAGTGCCCGCGCCAGCGTTTCGACCCGTTCTGAGGTGAGGTTACGGTGGGGCCGCAGGGCAACCGCCACCCGTGGGGCAGGTAAGTCTGATAAGCCGGGCACTGCCGTAGTCTCTAGAGCCCAAACCGGATCAGGCGCGAGCCAACAGTCCAGCGTCCAATCCGACAGCAGCTGAGCAGAACGACCGTCGCGAACACTAATGGCCTGACAGCCCCTCAGGGCCCGTCGGGTAATAAATTGGCTGGTCTTGCGATTTAGAGGGCCAATGCCTTGTGCCCAGGCAATGGTTTTCAGCCCCAGCCCCTGGGCTAGCCCCATCAGCCCGCCATAATAGAGCGGGTTGACTGCACTGGAGGCATCCTGCATCAGACTGCCACCGCCCCAAATAAACACTTGAGCACTCCGCAGTGCCGTCAAAACAGCCCCAAAAGACTTACGCGGCACCGCCTCGACCCCATAACGTTGAGCCGTTTCAATCGGGTCGCCCGACAGTACGACGGGTGTAACCGTCGCCGGTAGCATCTGTAGCAGCGAAGCCAGTAGCGCTTCATCGCCACCGTTGCCCATGCCGTAATAGCCACATAACACTGCCCGCATTTAGCCAAGCTCCTGACTGGTCACTTAAGAACGCTAACCTAAGAACGCGCCCTTACCATACCGACTTCTATGCATGCCCTGTCTCTACCCACCTGGATTGTGCACGTCTCCAGCGTGATCGAGTGGATCGCAGCGATTCTGCTGATCTGGCAATACGCCGAACTGAGCCAGCGTCCAGCCTGGAAAGGGCTATCCTTTGCCATGCTGCCAGCACTCGTCAGCGCTATGTGTGCCTGTACCTGGCACTTTTTTGACAATGCCGGTTCGCTGGGCTGGCTGGTGACCCTCCAGGCCGCTATGACGGTAGTGGGAAACTGTACCGTTTGCCTAGCGGCCTGGTGGATCTGGCGAAAGTCCCTGGCCGCCTAGGGTTGGGTCCGTAATAATACGCAGATCACTAAAATTTGTGATCTAGATCATACGAAGAGTTGATTGAGATCGCCCAAGGGGGCAATAAAGTTAGGCATATTGAGGATGACTCAACTCTAGCCGAGTCATCTACAGGGAACACACAACCAACCGGCAGTGCTCATTTGAGTGCTGGCGGTTTTTTTTGTCTAATTGAGGCAGCTACAGCACATGCTGGATCCGTATAGCAACCGTAGGAATGGTATGGCCATCGTCACATCCGTTTGTGCACGACGCGGCTGATAACCCATTCGACTGTAGCGAGGGTCGCCGGCCTAAGGGGCTATAACGCCGGGAACTGTCCCTATCAACTCGGCAAAATCAACTCGGCAAACGCAATAACAATTCGCACAAAGATTGAGCCAGATTCAGTAAGATTCAGGACAATTATTGTGCGCTAGTAACTGAGTGGCTCATGGTTGAATTCAACCAGTTCTGACTGAGTGACCTTCAAATCAAGCCGTCCTCTATAACCCGATTCGAAATAGACATTGACGTCCAGCTGAGTGGACTGTCCAGCTTCGTCCGTTAGCACTAGGCTGAGGCTGCTTTCGCCCTTGGGGTAAACCTTTACAGACCGGGTCTCGCCGGGGGGGATAGGCTTTAGCGAATAGGTGGCACCGGTCACGACCACGTCAACACCGGTCAGCGGTGCCGTACCCACGTTCTCAATAAAGACTTCCGCCCCATAGTTATCGACGATGCTACAGCCTGCAACCAGCAGGACCGGCACAATCAGTAACGGATAAGCTCGCATCATTGCATCACTCACTTTTCTAGCTTTTGCGCAGGAAGTACGGACAGTGTTTGACAGGGTGCGGGACCAAAAGTACTTAGGCCGGTTGCCTGAGCTACAGCTGCCAGTTTCCCGATTCGTAAATCATGACGCTACCCTTTGAAGTTGGGGTTTCGAGCGAGGCGACAAAATCGCTGGGGCGCTGTTGAACCAGCGGTAAAAGCTGCTCTAGCTGGCCGAGCAAGTCGTCCATTGTCTCAATGGGCGGCCCGGTTAAGCTGGCCTGCAAGTCAGGGTGATCGAGCTGTAGAACGGTCCCGTTGGGAAGGCCGAGCGTCCGACCCGCCAGAAAGAGTTGGTCGATCGAGTCGTTGCAGTTTCGCACGCCGTAGCCGTCGATGACTTCGACCACCCAGAGTTGCCCGCTGGCGGTTGTAAAGGTCAAGCCAAAGTTTTCGAGTCTGGCGTAACCAAAGATTTCGAGGGGGCCCTGGTCTGTGTACTTCCAGCCGTCTTTGACTACCAGATCGTGTTTCTGCAAGCAGTTTGCGAGCTGGTTGTAGTCTTGATGGGTTTTGTAGGTCTCAAAAATCGATAGGCCCAGTCCCCCAGCGACTACGGCGATTAGACCGAGAAGACCACGGATGAGAAACCGGCTTTTTCGATGTCTTAAAAGTGCGACGGGCATCCTGAGATTTGAATCCTTTTGTGCAATTTCTTTTCGGGCAATATCTTTTGGGGCAATCAGCTATTCATTACCAGCTGTTTATTAAAGGGAGCCATCGGGTGCTGGGACAAAGGTCTCGCCTTTATCTTCGGAGATGAAATAGTACTTTTCGGGTCCTGGCGAGGGGGCGGCATCATCTGTAATGCCGTTGGTGTATTCCAGCACCCACTGGTCTTCAACGATTTGGAAGTCGGTGGCCAGGTAAAAGCTCCAGAATTCTGGTCGTTCCATCTGGTTGTCTTGCCAAACGTCAGCGTCGAGGGAGACAGTGGGGTCAAAAGCGATGGCGGATTGACCCGGTTGCCAAATCCAGACCTGGTCAAGACTAAAAACGACCAGCCAGTCGCCCACCTGCTTGGGGTCAGACTCTGGAAAATCCATCTCGGCAGCCCAATAGGTTTCTCCTCCAGTAAATCGAGCTCGTTCGGCGGCCTGTTCTTCAACCACGTACACTCGCTGATACAGTACTTCGCCGTCCCAATCCGTGGAGACGTACTGCACCTCTTCGGTAATTTGGTATGGGTCGGCGCTGTAGGCGGTTTCTCGAACCACTTCGCCGGTTTCGTATCTAGCGGCGCAGCCAGTGACTGAGATTGCACCCAGCAGCGCTAATAAAAAGCGTTTCCTAAAAAAATTCATGGGAGTAAAAATCTGTAAGCAAAAGCCGTTGTATGGATACAACGGCTTTTAATCCTTCCTAAACGTCCGCTAGAGGATAGTCCGCACTATGCCGTCACCCACTGTTCTAGCTTTTGAGTTGGGAGGTACACCTGAGCGTGGTGGAATAGGCCTTCTAAACCTGCTTCACCCTGGTCCATATAAATTTTGGCCAATCGCGGCTTGAGGTTTGGCACCTTGTGGATGGCTGTTTGCACCATCGACTCGATTTGGGCTTGGGGCAGACTACGCTGGGCAACCTGGTCGAGTAGCTTTTGAATAGCTGCTCTCAGAGCGGCATCGGCAATGGGGTCGGGCTTAGCTCGGGCGGCTCGAGCTAGGGCTGCGATCGCAGCCGGTTTTGCGGCCGATTCAGGCATGGCAGCGGGCGCAGCCTGAACCGACAAACCTACTCCGCCCCTTCCTCTAGCGTTTTTTTTTCCGCAGCAGGCAGGCTGAAGTTATTGACCGCCTGGGCA
>JBCBOC010000610.1:0-3155 GCA_039821475.1 Cyanobacteria bacterium J06632_22
AAGAGGTCATAGAACGCTGGGGTATCGACGGCATCGGTCACGTTTATGGCGCCTTCCTGGCGATGCCACCAGTCGATTACGGTGCGGCCCTGGGTCGGCCCTGCGTCCACGGCCACTGACACGGGCACCGGTCGTCGGCCAAACAGATGGGGCTGCATGAGGTAGGCAATGACGCAGGGGTCGTGAAGTGGGCTGCCCGGCATGCCGTAGCGTTCTGCATCGGCATGCCCGTAGTGGGCCAGCAGGTCTGCGGCGGCCTGGGCCACGGGGCTGCCCAAGTCTCGAATGGTTTGGAGTCGCTCGGCGGTAGTCAGGACCTGATGGGTGGTGTCCAGGGTGATGAGCGTTGTGGGGATGCCCGCTGAAAAGACCACCTCCGCGGCATGGGGGTCAACGTAAATATTGAACTCTGCTGATGGGGTGACGTTGCCATGGGTAACGGCACCGCCCATGGCGACAATTTCTTGAATGTTCTGGGCAATGCTGGGTTTCTGGATGAGGGCCAGCGCAACGTTAGTGAGCGGTCCTAGGGTGGCGAGGGTAATGGGTTCGGCGGCCTGGGATAGGGTGTGGATCAGGTATTCCACCGCGTGCTGGGGCTGGGGTGGGGCGCTGGGTGCCGGTAATTCAGCGCCTTGCAGGCCGGTGGCCCCGTGGACTTCGGTGGCGGTGTGGAGCGGTTTGAGCATAGGACGGGGACAGCCCGGGTAAATGGGAAGGTCCGGACGACCGGCTAACTGGCAAATTTTTAAGGCGTTGTTGGTGGTGTAGTGGAGGGGGACGTTTCCGGCCACAGTCGTAATGGCCAGAATATTTAAGCTGTCGGTGGCGAGGGCGAGCAGGATTGCGATCGCATCATCCACCCCCGGATCGCAGTCAATAATTACGGATTTGACCATTCCTCTCCTCCATCTCCGCCATCACGTCCAGCTCTACCATAAAATCCAATCCCATAGGTTAGCGTAGACTCACGGCACCTTTGACGTTCGACTCAGAGTCAGCCTCGCCTTTTAGGGGCCAGTAGTCGGCCAGCCGCTCGGTGTAAATGCTCCGCCGTACACGACTGTGCCAATGTTGACTATGCCAACGTCGAATGCGCCAACGTCGAATGCGCCAACGTCGAATGCGCCAATGTCGAATGCGCCAATGTCGAATGTGCCAACATCGCCCCCTTTCACCCCGTTATTTGGTTATGTCCGCTGTTTCGAAACCGTTACTGCTGGTTGCCTGTCTTGCTGTGTTGACCGGCTGCGAAGGCAGCCCCCTAGGGGAAACTCTAGAGCAGACGCTAGAGCCCGACCCCCAGTTGGCTGCCAGTACCTCCAGTACCGCAGGGTCAGACGAGGCAGCTACAGAGCCAGGCCAAGCTGAGTTTGTGGTGCCAGCGGTTTCCGGCGATGCCGCTGACGACGATGACCCGTCCATCCCGGCAGCAGAAGACGATGCGCCTAGTCGATCTCTGCGTAGCGATTACGACGACTTGGACGATGCACCGGAAGAACTACAGTCCTACCTCCGCGATCTGACGCAGCTGAATCTGTTAACGGTGCGCTCAGCGCCAGCCCCGGATGCAGACACGACGGCCAGTACCCCTCAAACCGGTGCCGTTGAAGATGAGTCCAAGTTTCAGCCCAACCAAACTGCGACACGACGCGAATTTGCCCGCTGGTTATTTGAGGTGAACAACAGATTTTATGCCGATGAACGCGATAAAAAAATTCGGGCAGGTGTCGGTAGTACGGCCCCTGTATTCAAAGATGTATCGCCTTCAGACCCAGACTTTGCGGCTATTCAGGGGCTGGCAGAGGCCGGTCTGTTGCCGAGTGCCCTATCCGGCAATTCGACAGCGGTGAATTTTCGACCCGATGCGCCGTTGACCCGCAGCGACTTGATTTTATGGAAAGTGCCCTTAGACACGCGCACAACCCTACCGACTGCCACCGTCGATGCGGTGGAAGATGCCTGGGGCTTTCAAGATGCAGCGAAGATTCCCGCGCTGTCGCTGCAGGCGGTGCTGGCTGATTACCAACTGGGCGACTTTGCTAACCTGCGGCGGGCCTTAGGCTACACCACCCTGTTTCAACCCGAGCGAGGGGTGACGCGAGCCGAAGCTGCATCGGTTCTGTGGCGGTTTGGGTCGGTGACGGAGGGAATTACGGCCGAAGAA
Source organism: Cyanobacteria bacterium J06632_22 (assembly GCA_039821475.1). Lineage (GTDB taxonomy): Bacteria > Cyanobacteriota > Cyanobacteriia > Phormidesmidales > Phormidesmidaceae > CAWUKV01. The sequence goes on from JBCBOC010000610.1 coordinate 2,168, forward strand.
CTATTGTCGGCCACCTCAGCGGAGGACCCTGACGCATGAGTGATTGGAATCATGACAAATTCTTTTCGCTGATTGAGGAACTAGTGCTGTGCCACTCCCCCAGCGGGGTCGAAGGTGAGGTGAACGCCTATCTACAAACCTCTCTGGACGAACAGGACATTGAATATTGGCACGATGAGGCCGATAACATCGTGATTAAGATCTCCGGTCAAACGGCGGAGAATGCGATTGCCATTACGGCCCACAAGGACGAGATTGGCGGCATTGTCAAAGGGATACAGCCCAACGGCCGTTTGCAGATTCGTAAACTCGGGGGCGCGTTCCCGTGGGTCTATGGTGAAGGCGTTGTGGATTTGTTGGGGGACCGCGAGACCATCAGCGGTGTCCTCAGTTTTGGCTCGCGCCATGTGTCCCACGAGTCGTCCCATAAAATGCAGCAGGAGGGCAAAGCCGTCCGCTGGGAAGACGCCTGGGTCGAAACCAAACTCGACCGCTACGAGCTAGAGAATGCGGGCATTCGTCCGGGTACGCGCATGGTGATCGGTAAGCATCGCAAGCGACCGCTACGCATGGGCGATCACATTGCCAGCTACACCCTCGATAACAAAGCCTCCCTTGCCATTCTGTTGGCCCTGGTAGAACAAATTGAGTCCCCGCCCGTAGACGTTTATCTTGTTGCTTCTGCAAAAGAAGAAGTGGGAGCCATCGGCGCATTGTTCTTTAGCCAGCGGCATACCATCAGCCGGATGGTCGCCCTAGAGATTTTCCCATTAGCGCGGGAGTACCCCATTGTGGACGGTCCAAGCCCGGTATTGCTCAGCCAAGATGGCTATGGCGTCTATGACGAGGGCCTAAATGCAGAACTGCGGGCAGCGGCGCGGACAGCAAAAGTCTCTTTACAGGAGGCAGCGATTAGTGGGTTTGGCAGTGACGGGTCCATTGCCATGAAGTTTGGCCATGTGCCTAAGGCTGCCTGTTTGAGTTTTCC
>JBCBOC010000013.1:0-16985 GCA_039821475.1 Cyanobacteria bacterium J06632_22
CAAAATCAGATCCGTAGGACAAAAATCGGCAACAACCTTCAGCACCTGCTCGGGGTCAGCATCCGCCGGCAGCCCGGTGCCAATCACCCGTAGCCCCGGTTCTAGCACCTCGTTGTAGGGCTGATTAGACTGGCAAGCCATCATGCCCACCTCGCCCAATTGAAATCCCCAGGCCGTCATCGCCTCCACAGCGTGCATGGCCTCGGGTCGAAACTGTAGGCGACGCGAAGTGACCAATTCACGGTAGTTTTCAGTCTGTCGCACGATGAGTAGTCGGCGTTCTTTCATGGCCTGGCATCCTACAAACGGCTGTTGATAAGAGCCCTTTCGTGTTGGAGAAGTTCCATCCCGTGGCAACAATTTAGAGGCCGTTTACAGTTTGCCTATGAAGTTTTGAGGTCATTGGCATAACGCCATAGACCGGGGAACTTTGGTGTTGGAACTTTTCATCCCAGACCTAGCTCATCTGTTAAGGAGTACAGTCATGACCGGGCAGTGCTGATGATAGTTGAGCCTAACGGAACTGAGCCAGATACGTTGAAAGCAGGGGAGGATAAGCCAGAAAATATGGGTCCAGGGAGTATCGATTCAATGGATATTGAGCCGGTGAATATCGGTATTGTGGCCATTGGTCGTAATGAAGGAGATCGCCTGAAGCGATGTCTGTGCTCGTTGCCCGCTGATTGGCCGGTCGTCTATGTGGACTCAGGGTCTACCGACGGCAGCGTGGCCTTTGCCAAAAGCCGCGGGGTTGAGGTTGTTGATTTGGATTTGTCAATTCCGTTTACAGCAGCACGGGCCCGCAATGCAGGGTTCGAACGACTGATCGAACAACATCCCGATGTGACCTATGTACACTTTATCGATGGTGATTGTGAGCTGATTGAGGGGTGGATCGCCGCCGCGCGCCAGCAGTTTGCCCAAGACCCTCGCATTGCCGTGATCTGTGGCCGCACTGTGGAGAAGTATCCTACCGCGACCCGTTACAACCAACTGGCCGACATGGAATGGGACACCGCCCAACCGGGCGAGGTCACGGCCTGCGGCGGCATCGCCCTCATGAAAGTCAACGCAGTCCAGGCGGTTAATGGCTTTAATCCCCAACTGATCTGCGGTGAAGAACCGGAAATGTGCCTGCGCATGCGACGACAGGGATGGAAAATCTGGCGGCTGGCCGTCCCCATGACCTATCACGATGCCGATATGCACCACTTCAGTCAGTGGTGGAAGCGCATGATCCGAACGGGCTGGGCCGTGGCTGAGGGCTACGCCCTCTATGGTCAAGCGCCTGAACAGTATATGCAGCGGGAGTATCGCAGTGGCTGGCTTTGGGGGCTGACGTTCCCGCTGCTGTCGTTAGCACTGCTATGGCCCAGCCACGGTGTGAGCCTGCTGTTCCTGCTGGTATATCCCCTATTGGCTGTGCGCATCTATCAAGGCCGTCGTCGCCATGGCGATAGTCCGGCCAAGTCTCGGCTCTTTGCGCTGTTTATTACCCTGTCTAAGCTACCGCAGGTACTCGGACAGCTGAAATATTGGCGACTGCGCTGGCAGGGACGCACCCCCCAGCTCATCGAGTACAAGGCAACCACACCGGCTACGCCCAGTCCGGCGCAGCCGATTCCAGCTCTAACCACAACATCCACCTCTGGGGGAGAAACGGCATGACCGCAGAACTGTTAGACAAACGTAAACCGAGTCTCTCGTCAACGCGACCGCTCAGAGCGGCGGTGATTGGAACCGGGGCAATTTCCAAGGAACATTTGGCCTTTTTGCGCCACAGCGAACGCGCTGAACTGGTCGGCGTCTGCGATCTCTCCCCGGCGGCGGCTCGCTATGCAGCCGAAGCCTTTGCTGCCAGCAAGGCCTACACCGACTACCGGCAAATGTTGAGCCAAGCTCAGCCCGATGTGGTGCATATTCTCACGCCACCCCAGACTCACCTGCCCCTGGCCACTGATTGTCTAGAACAAGGCACGCATGTGGTTTGTGAAAAGCCCATTGCCTTAAGTACAGCAGAATTTGAGCAGCTGTGGGCCATTGCACAGCGGTGCGATCGCACCTTGATCGAAGACCACAACTACCGCTTTAACGAGCCCGTACTGGCCCTTCAGCAACTGATTGCCGAAGGAGCCATCGGTCCCGTGCAAGAGGTTGAGGTGCGGATGGCCCTCGATATTCGCAGCGGTGGACGCTACGCCGATGAGAACCTACCCAACCCGGTTCACCGCCTGCCCGCTGGGGTGGTCCATGATTTTGTTACGCACCTCAGCTATTTGCTCCTGACGTTTCTGCCCCCAGGGGACTTTAACCGCGTTTCAGCGGCCTGGAGCAACCACGGCGGCGGCGATTTGTTTAAGTATGACGATCTAGATGCTACGGTCATCTGCGGTCAAGCCCACGGTCGCCTACGCTTTAGCAGCTATACCCAACCCGATTGTTTCAGCATCACCGTACGGGGCAGCCGGGGCACCGCCGAGGTAGATCTGTTCCAACCGTTTCTGCGCTACAACGGGCCCCACAGTCTCGGTAAACAGCTCTCACCGTTGGTCAATCACTGGCAGAACGGCTGGAGTTTAATGGGCGCCAGCCTGCGCAATTTTCGCAACAAAGTCATGCAGCACACCCCCTACGAAGGGCTACACACGCTGTTAGACCACACCTACAAGGCCATTGCCACTGGGCAAACGCCGCCAGTCACCTATGCGGACATGGCCCGCACCTGTCAACTGATTGATGCCCTACTCACTCCGGAGAATTGGCGATGAAACTCTTTGTAACCGGTGCATCCGGCTTTCTTGGTCAGTACGTAGTTGCCGCGGCCCTGCGTCAGGGCCATGAGGTGATGGCGGTGGTGCGCAACAAAACACGCGCGGAACGGTTGAGCTGGCACGCTCACCCTCGTTTAACCCTAGTCCGCCAGGATTTAAGATCGCGCCGCGGCCTCAGCGAGGCCCTGGCCCCTGCCGATGCCGTCATCCACTTAGCAGCCACCAAAGCCGGTGATTTCTACACCCAGTTTGGCGGCACCGTGCTCGCCACTGAAAATTTGTTATCAGCCATGGCTGACGTAGGTCTGAAGAAGCTCGTCGCCATTAGCACCTTCTCGGTTTACGACAACCTGGGTATGCGCGCGGGGCAGCGTTTAGACGAAGCCGCCCCCCTGGTTGAAGAGGCCAAACACCGCGATGAGTATGCTCAAACCAAGCTCATCCAAGAACGCCTCTATCGTGAATTTGAGCGAGATCAGAATGCCCAGGTGACCATTCTGCGGCCGGGCATGATTTACGGACGCACCTGTCTGTGGCATGCCCTGATCGGGGCAGAGTTTGGTAGCCGTTGGGTCAAAGTCGGCGGCCGAGGCCTGCTGCCGATGATCTACGTTGAAAACTGTGCAGAGGCCATTGTCCAAGCTGTTGATTGTCCCGCTGCTGCGGGCGAAACCCTCAATCTGGTAGACGATAACCTCCCCACCGTCAATGCCTACACCCGCCAGGTGCTTGCCGCTGGACACCCAGCGCCCAAGGCAACCGTCAGTTGGCTTACCATTCGCACCCTTTCTGGGTTTGCTTGGTGGATTAATCAAACCTGGCTCGGGGGCAAGGCTAAGCTGCCGGGCATTTTAGTACCGGCCAAAGTGCATGGCCGCTTTAAACCCCTGCGCTACACCAATGCCAAAGCCAAACAGTTCCTAGGCTGGCAGCCCCGGTATGACCTAGCAACAGCCTTTACCCGGAGCTGTAGCGATGCTGACCTCGTGGCCGTCCCCGTTGAACGCGTGCGCGATGAGATCGCAGCCTAGCTGCACGCAGCAATACCACAACGCAGCGATCTGGCTGCAACCGTCTAATCTAAACATTCTGATTGGGGACCCCCATGAAAACCTACCTTTCCAAAGTGCTCTACGTGCTATCTGGCAAGGGCTATCAGCTAGCCATGCTATTAATAGCTTTTGTGTTTGCCTCGCTACTGGAGGCGTTGGGCATTGGTCTGATCGGCCCCTTTCTCAGCATTGTGGCAGACCCCAGCATTGTTAAAACCCAGCCCTTTTTAAGGTGGCTCACGGGGGTGCTCAACCTCACCACAGAATCCCAGGCCATCATCGGCATTGGCTTGCTGGTGATGCTGCTGTTCTGTTTTAAGGCGGTCGCCTATTTTCTGTGCAAAATTCATATTTACCGCTTTAGCTATCGCCAGAAGAAGGAATTAGAAAAGCGGCTGGTGCATACCTATTTGCACATTCCCTACCTGTTTCATCTCAACCACAACAGTGCAGTGATGATCAAAAACATCGTAGTGGAGTCTTACCAACTGGCCGCGAACTGCCTGGTTCCGCTGCTGGAGGTGGTGGCCAATATTGTGATTGTTGTCGTACTGCTGACATTATTGGCCTTCACGGATCTCTCACTGCTGGTGGTTGCTCTGGCAATTTTGCTACCTGTTTCCATCATCTTTGCCCGCATCAGCCGTCGGGTACGCAACTGGGGTGCTATAAAATCTGACACCCAAGGCGATATGGTCCGCGCCATCAATCATGGTCTAGGCGGTCTAAAGGAAACTAAGGTAATCGGCTGTGAAGACTATTTTGAACGTGACTTAGCCACCCATGCCACCGAATTTTCCAAGGCGGCTGTTTGGGTCGAAGGGTTCTATATTCTGCCCAGGATTACTATCGAGACGATTCTAGTTCTGTTCCTACTGGCCTTTATTGTCTTTTCCCAACTGATGTTGGGCCGCACTCTAGAGGATTTGACGTCCGTTATGGGTGTTTTTGCAGTTGCGTCCATTCGCCTACTGCCCGCAGCCAGCCAATCCCTAAGTGCCCTAACTAGTCTGCGAGAATCCAGCTACGCCCTCGACATGCTATACCACGACCTAAAGGAACTGGAGCACTTTGGGCGCCCAAACCGCGGTCCAGCGCCGCAACCTAACCTGGCTGGCCATAACCCCAGCCTAACCACAACCTTTAACTACGAAATCACCCTAGAACAGCTATCCTACCGCTATCCATCGGTAGATAAGCCTGCTATTCAGGACCTATCACTGACCATTCGAAAAGGTGAGTCCATTGCCCTGGTGGGCAAGTCTGGCTCAGGTAAAACGACCCTGGTCGATATCGTTCTGGGACTACTCCAGCCAGAGTCGGGAGATATTAAGGTCGACGGGGTCTCTGTTTATAACAATCTGCGAGCCTGGCAAAATCTCTTGGGATATATTCCTCAGTCCATTTTTCTCTCCGATGAGACCATCGAACAGAACATTGCCTTTGGGGTACCAGCCGACCAGATCGATCCCGAGCGGCTTTGGGAGGCCATCCAGGCTGCCCAGCTGGAAGATCTGATTGCAACCTTACCCGAAGGCGTTAAAACCCCTGTGGGAGAAAGAGGCGTACGTCTCTCCGGCGGACAGCGACAGCGCATTGGCATTGCCCGAGCGCTATATCACGGACGGGAAATCTTGGTCCTTGATGAGGCTACCTCAGCCCTAGACACCGAAACCGAACAGCGTGTCAGCGCGGCCATTAATGCCCTAGCCGGATCTAAAACGTTAATTATCATTGCACATCGGTTCTCAACCATTGAGCAGTGCGATCGCATCTACCGCTTAGACCAGGGTCGCCTACAACAGTCCGGCACCTATGAAGAGGTGATTAGTTCACCGTCTGCATAGCGCCCGCCAAGGAACTCGCGAATCAGCCCGGCGTCTTTACCACTGAGGCGGCAAGATTGTCACTTTTGATACGAATACCCCCATTTCAGATCAAACGGTCAAAGATTGCACTCCCCTCAGACCATCCCTTTCACACGCTGATCGGATATTGGCGCCCGTTCAATCAACCGACTCACTGACGGTACCGCCTGCTGCATCTCACTTTCTGCTAGGAGATTTTTATGCGTCTTGCCTACATTACGGGAGAATACCCCCGTGCCACCGATACCTTTATCCAACGGGATATAGCAGCACTGCGACGGCAGGGCGCAGAGGTATTCTCTTTTTCAATTCGGAAGACTGATGATAAACACATGGTGGGTCGTGAGCAGCGCGAAGAGCGGGCCAGGACGTTCTATGTGCTGGCTGCGGCTAATCCCATCGCACTGCTCCTCGCCCAAGTTATCCTATTTTTCCAGTCTCCTGCCCGCTATATTCGGGCCGTTGCACTAGCCCTAGAGCTTCGTCAAGCCGGCATGAAGGGCAGTCTCTACAGTCTGTTTTATTTCTTAGAAGCCGGAATCCTGGCTCGTCAGGTCCAGAAACAGAAAATTGACCATCTGCACAACCACATTGCTGATTCTAATGGCAATGTCACGCTATTGGCAGCCGCACTGTCGGGCCGCAGCTTTAGCTTCTCCATCCAGGGGCCGATGATCTTTTTTGAGGCTGTCCACTGGCGACTGAACGTCAAGTTTCGAGAAGCCTTATTTGTTCGCTGCATCAGCCACTTCTGCCGCAGTCAATGCATGATTTTTACCCCACCCGAGCAGTGGCATAAGCTACACCTGATCCATTGTGGTGTAGAACCTGAACTGTTTGAATCGGTCAGCCACCCAGCCAATCGCCAAAATTTAATCTTTGTCGGTCGGTTGGCTGCCGTTAAAGGCGTACCCATTTTGCTAGAGAGTATGGCCCAGCTCAAGCAGACCAATCCTAACGCCCGACTCACCTTAGTGGGCGATGGTCCAGAGCGCCCTACGCTAGAGAAAATGGCCTTAGAGCTAGGCGTTACCGACGTTGTGGACTTTGTCGGGTACAAGTCTCAAAGCGAGGTTCGTGACTACCTGCAACGGTCTGATGTCTTTGTGCTGCCAACCTTTGCAGAGGGACTGCCCATTGTCTTTATGGAGGCGCTCGCAGCCGGCGTCCCAGTTGTGTCCACTCAGATTGCTGGCCACAGCGATTTGGTTGAGCAGGGCAAAAGTGGATATCTGGTCTCACCGGGAGACAAGACTTCTCTTACAGCGGCGCTGAAGACACTACTAGATTCGCCCGAGCTGCGTCGTCAGTTTGCTACGGCGGGTCGCGAAAAGATTCGCACCGAGTTTGATATCGACCATGAGGTAGGTCTACTATTCCAGGTTATGAAAATGCGTCTCCAGGGCGGGCGTCCCGAAATTCGACCGACTAAGGCAATGTCCGGTCGTTCCTCCGAGGCCGAGCGACCAACCCCCATAGCAACCCAGATTGCAGCGTGAATCTGGTTGGCTATCACCCGATAGCCCCACATAGCATTCGAATGAGTCTACGTTCTCTTCGACTGCACCGTGGGGCTACCCCTTGATAGTTTGGGCCCCTGAGTCAAGCCCCCAGCTAGCGATTTATAGTCTTCGCCATTTACATTAGGACACTAAGTGCGGCTATCCTGCTTGGCACACAACGAAATGGCGTCGCAGCCTTGTCCTAACGGATCTGGCGACGGCTATGCCAGCGCACTGTGTGCCCTAGCCTCAGGTTCGAGAACGGTCGCCCGGCAAAATAGGTTGACCGTCACGATTCCCTCAATTGATTATCTGGACACCCCTTGCCATGCTCACATCAGCCCCTACCGTGCTCATTACTGGCGATGCGGGGCACTTAGGTTTCCAGGTTGTTCTGGCCCTAAAAGCCCGTGGGTATCGAGCGATGGTACTGGCTCCGTTCGCGGATCGTGAAGCGGCTGGGATCGAGGTCCCGCCTCAAACTGAAGTCGTAAACGGTGACCTTTGCGATTTTTATCGTCTCAGTCAGATCTTCTCGTCTCACCCAATCGATGCTGTTTTACACTTTTCTAGCAGTCATGTCAGGTCGGCTAGACAGGGTCGCTACGTAGGCCAGCGTTGCTTTCAAGCCCCCTCTCAGTACTACCGTAACAATATAACCGGGACCCTGACACTATTAGAGGCGATGCTCTCAGCGGGGTTGAACAAGTTGGTCTTTTCGTCTACCTGTGAAACCTATGGACTAGCGGCACAGGTTCCTATCGCAGAGTCTCATCCCCAATGTCCCATTAATCTCTATGGTGCGAGCCAACTAGCTGTCGAACGAATGTTGACAGATTTTGACAAAGCCTATAGTTTCCAATCCGTCATTTGTCGTAGCTTCAACATAGCTGGCGTTGTCCCGGACTGGCCCTTAGCGCGTTACAGCGCAACAGACTTAATCTCCTTAGCGCTGCTCACAGCATTGGGGGAACGGCCCCACATCCCTTTGTTTGGAACAGACTATGACACACCAGATGGCAGTTGTGTTCGCGATTATGTCCATGTCTGTGATGTGGCAATGGCACATATCCTCAGTTTAGAGCATCTCTTAAGGGGGGGTGCCAGCGACGTATTCAATATTAGCAACGACACTGGGGTTTCCGTGAAGCAGGTAATCGAAACAGTTCGGCGGGTGACAGGCCAGCCAATCCCTACAGTGGAGCGCGATCGCAGACCCAACGACCCACCTATTTTGGTCGGCAATGCTAATAAAGCCCGACGTGTCCTTCGCTGGCAACCCCAATACCCCAAACTTCATCAGATGGTGTATCACGCTTGGCGTCAGCGTCACACAGCGGCAAATTGTTTATCACAGGACGCCAGACTCAACCAGCTGACCCCTGAGTTCTCCTAACCCCCTGAGTTGAAATGATGGCTCCCTATGGCAAAGCCCAGCCGTCCAGTTTCACTAAGAGGTAGGTGGCAGAAACAATATTCGCACCGTATCAAACACAACTGGATTTTCCAAATTTTCCCAAGCGCAGTAGCAAAGCCCCTTAACGGTATTTGCCCTTAAGGGTATTTGTATTCCTGACCTGAGTACATTTGTGCAGACTTGAGAACGTGACCGATGTCTTTATTTCAAAACTCCTCTTTCACCCACTTGGATACCCTGCCCCACCACAGTCTGAAGCGACGGGCTCTCAAAGGGATTCAACCCATGCTGTATTGGTCGGGGCTAGCCCCCGCCTACGCTCGTCTCCGCGAAACACCGACGGCGACGATTTTGATGTACCACAGTGTCCCAGCGCCAGCTCAGTATGGCTGGGTTGATCCGTGCAACAGTATGCCCGCCCATGTGTTTGAACAACAGATGGCCTTTTTGGCTGAGCGGCGCCATGTGGTCTCTCTCGATCAGCTGATTGCAGCCCTCAACAGTGGAGAATCGCTGCCCCGAGGCACAGTTGCAATTACCTTTGACGATGGTTATTTAGATAACTTAGAAGTGGCTGCGCCCATCCTAGAGCATTATCAGCTACCCGCTGTCGTGTATTTGGCAACAGACTACATTGATCGGGGCAGTAATCAGTGGATTGATACTTTGTACGGCTATTTTCGGGTGCGATCTCAACAGCAGCTGGACCTGCTAGATGTAGGCCTCCGCCGCTGGACCCTAATTAATCCTTTTACCCTACGCGAAGCCTATTTTTCTATCGTAGACAGACTCATAACAGCCCCCGTCTCACTACGCAAAGCTATTCTCAGCGAAGTGCGATCTCAACTCGCTCCACTAGAAACGCCCCCCCGGCTCACTATGACCTGGGACGATGTGCGTCGACTACGACGCGAGTACCCTAATTTCATGTTGGGCGTCCACACCGTCAACCACATCGACCTAACCAGCCATGTGGAGGCCACAAACTGGGAGGTGCAAACCGCCATCGCGCGCGTCGAGGCCGAAACGGGCTATCGCCCCCATCATTTTGCCTATCCCTACAATCGCTGTAACAACGAAACCCGCGCCCAGCTACAGCAAACGTCGATTCGCTCTGCTGTCACCACAGCAGACGAACCGGTGGTTCGCCCCCATCCAGATATCTATGCCTTACCGCGACTAGAGGCCTCTCGGTCGATGACCTTACTCAGGCTGCGAACCAGTGGCGCTTTCCCGGACCTGTCCAAACGGCTGCTGGGTCGAGCTTGGACCGATGCCCATTGACCGCCTCGCGACGAATACAAGCTATACCAATACCGCCGTCACCAAGAACTGCACTATGGGCACGCTATCTATGACCCAATGGGTCCAGCAATTTCGTCAGTGGGGGGTCGCCCGATTGTTGGCCCGCACTAACCACGTTATTCATCGACAGCCGGTCCAACTCCGGTCCTTGTCCCCCAGCAAAATTCTCGTCTTTGCCCCCCACAATGACGACGAAACCATTGCCGCTGCTGGAACACTCGCCAAAGCCCAAAGCCTGGGCTGCACCACTCGAATTATCTTTGTCACCGGCGTGCCTCAGGCACCCGACGACACCCTTGAGCAAACCCGCATGGCGGAAGCCCAAGCGGCCTGCACACTGCTGGGCTGCGATTACGACGGCTGGGGCTTTACCGACGGGAACGTAATAGGTCAACAGGCCGAGCTCATTAGAGAAATGGCCCTAGAAATTGAGAGCTTCCGACCCGATATTATCTTTGCACCGTTTCCCACCGACATGCATCGCGACCACCAGGCCACCAGCCTGAGCTTAGCCGCCGCACTCCAGCAAACCAAAACAGACGCAACCTTAGAGATTTGGGGCTACGAAATTTGGTCTACCCTCTGGCCCAACGCGGCAGTGGACATTACCGATGTCGTAGCTCAAAAGCGAGACGCGATCCGCCTATATGAATCTCAAATTCACTCGGTACCCTACGAAGAGGCCGCCATTGGCCTCAACCGTTACCGAGGGCTTAAGGTCGGTGTCGATTATGCAGAGGCATTTTACGTTTGTCCACCGCAGCAATTTATAACCCTTGCTGAACAAATGCACCAACTCTAACGCGCACAAAGCGTCGGGCTGGGCAGCCTTACACCACAGCCGCCGAGAGCATCTGAATGACGCCGGTCTCTGCGTCAATGTCCACTTCGACACCGAGGGGCAATGTCACAATGGGCTCCACATGGCCAAGCATGGCACCAGACCAGGCCGGAATCCCCAGTGGCCGAATGAGATCCTGCAACACTTCGGGTAGCGTCAGCGACCCGTAATCTGCGCCAGGGCCGCAGTTTGTACATTGCCCAAAAATAAACCCTGACAGCTGGTCAAGAATACCGGCCAATTTCAACTGGGTGAGCATCCGATCAATGCGGTAAATGCTTTCACCAATATCTTCAACAAATAAAATGGCACCGGTCATATCGGGTAGGTAGGGCGACCCCACAATACCGCTAAGGACAGAGAGATTCCCGCCATAGAGACGCCCCCGAGCACGACCGGGCGTCAAAGTGAGAATGCGGTTCCGGGTTTGCATAATGCGATCGCGATCTTCCCCAGCAATCTCATTTTCAAACCGGAACCGTGTGCCCTCAAACAAAACCTGACGAAACGGCCGAATCTGGTTGTCTCGCCAAGCCGTCAATCCATTGGGACCATGAAACGTCACGAGCCCTGTCTGGGCGTGAATACCCAGCAGCAATGCGGTCAAATCGCTAAAGCCGGTAATAATTTTAGGATGCTCACGGATCAGGTCGTAATCTAGGTAGGGCAAAATTCTTGCACTGCCCACATCCCCTCGAATGGGCAACAGTGCCATAACAGTCGGGTCTGCAAAAAATGCGTTTACGTCTGCAGCCCTATCCTCGTCTCGACCCGCCAGGTAGCCATGGCGGTCCAGCACATGGGGGGCTAGTTTCGGGACTAACCCCAACCCCCTGACAGCATCTACCACAATGTCTAGCTGTTCCTGTACAAACGTAGCGCCAGCAGGGCTAATAATGCCGACGGTGTCACCAGGCTTCAAACGTCGTGGTTTGACTGCGGATAACGTTTGAGCAACAGCATCGTCTCCAGCGGTAGGTGCCGCTACCGCGAATCCCCCCACAACAGCGGCACCTAGAAAGTGACGTCTAGAGAAGTGACATCTGGCAGTCATGGCAAACCCTCTGGCCAAGATAGTTCAGGGGCCTATTGTCTCACCACTTGCACCCATCGACAGCATCATGCACACAGAAATCCCAATCCCTAAGTGCGCAGGACAAATCTACCGCTGTCGCTCACTCTCCTGCTGAACCCGATCCTCATTGGAGAAGGCCACCCCCGGTTTCCGCGCCGCCCGATAGTCGGCAATTCTGGCAGAGGCTGATTTCCAAACCGCAGCGGTGCCGCGAGAATTTTTATCGAAGGCCATTGTCGCGCTAGCTTTGACTCCGCTGGCCAATGCGTCATTAATGGCGGCCAGATCAGCGCTTAAGAAAACAAACTGCCAATCGTTATTGTCCTGTTTTTCTTGAATCATGCTACGCACCTGTTCCGCTCGAAATTCCCGACTGGCGTTTTCCTGTCCGTCTGTAATCACCACCACCACCATCCGGGCAGGACGTTCGGCTTCTGCTATAGCCATCAGGTTCTGCTCCAAGTCGTTGATACAGCGCCCCATCGCATCAAGCAATGGCGTACTAGCGCGAGGCACAAAAGTCGCTTGAGTCAGCTCTGGCACCGACTGAATGGCCCTGAAGTTATGCACCACTTCGTAAGGGTCTTGAGAGTCAAACTGCACCAGCGTAAGCGTCGCTAAATCGGGTTCTTCTTTTTGCTGATTTAGAAACGCATTGAAGCCACCAATGGTGTCTTGGCGAATAGATTGCATTGATCCAGTGCGGTCAAGCAGCACGGTAATGTGCGTGTAGTTGTCTTTCATGCAGTACGAGTTTTAGGGTTTCAAAGAGTGCTACAACAACCTATCGCAGTCTTACGGAAATCAGCCTCAAATCCCCTGTCAGGATGCATGACCTCCTAAATCGTCGACCCACCCAGAAACGGAGCATAGCCTTGCCTCAGCTTAGTTTTACCCTCATGCTCAATGACGCTGCCATGGGCCATAACCACCCGCTCAAAATCCCAATCCAAAACTGTCCTAAGGGAGGCCAGAACAGCTTTGCGTGGGGAAACAACTCGCTCTAGCAAGGATGGCCGCAAATGCTTGTAGCTTCCCAACAGCTGCATAGCAAACTGCGTCAGCGCGGGAAACGTTTCGTCAAAATAGAACGCTGCATCCGTCACGATCAGCGTACGACTCGCAGCATGCAGAAACACACATTCTCCAAAATCATCAACGCCATTCAATCCCAGCGTTTTCAGCCCAGTAAAGAACTGATGCGCTAACCCTGGCCAGGCTGAAGTCTCCGGAAGAATCACAGCATCCACAGGAATATCAGGCTGCTTGTCTCGCAATCCTGGCACCGCCCAAAGCCTTGCCTGAGGGAAGGCGGCTTTGAAGCTTTTGGCAAACATTGAATGGTATAGATTTGGCACGATGATGTGCATCACGCGTCCTAAATCATTGAGCTGAGCCACCAGCGTTGGGTCCGGTTCAATAGCAGAAATCACCACTAACGTATCCGCAGCTAAACGCACCACGGTCATACGCGCCCCCACAGCAACACCTAGATACCGTAGCGGCTGCTCGGCGACCCACAGGTCTTGATCGAGTCGTCTCAACATAAAGTCCCCCTAGGCGCAAAAACAGAAAGGTGTAGCGTTTCTCACCTGAGTTGGGCAGCTTGCTTGCCCTTCTTCACTCAGGCAAGGACTTTGCAGTGCCGCGGGCAACGTGAGCCATACGGGTAAAAGACAAGACCCGCGCAATGAGCAATTCTCAATGCGCAATTCATCGATCGGTCCACCAATCGATCGGCCCACTAACAGTACGTCCATAGCCACAACAGAAATATAACTTCACAAACTTGTTCTTAACAGACCTAAGATTTTAACAATTGTTTATTTAGTCGGTAGCAAAAATAGGACGCACTACTTAATTATGCGCTGATTGCATCAATTTGGCACAGGAAATGAATCGAGAGCTAGTCTTTTTGAGGCGGATCGATCATGGTAAGGGGCAGTGAATTTGAGAATAGTATCGGTATGCCGCATAGCAAGCAAACCCTAGTCGTTGTAGGCAATGGCATGGTCGGGCATCGGTTGCTTGAGCTAATGGTCGCCAAAGGAGCCCTTGACCATTGGCATCTGATTAGCTTTTGCGAGGAACCGAGGGTCGCCTATGATCGTGTTCACCTCAGCGAGTACTTTGTTGATAAGTCGGCAGCAGATCTCACGCTAGTTAGCCCCGGCTTTTATCAGGACAACGGCATTCAAATTTACATTAATGATCGCGTGGTTGACATTGATCGAGCCCAGCAGCGCGTTCGCTCGGCCAATGGTATCGAAATTGCCTACGATCGGTTAATCCTGGCAACCGGATCCTACCCGTTTGTCCCGCCAATCCAGGGCAACGACACAACGGGAACGTTTGTGTACCGAACTATTGAAGATTTGGAGGCCATTAAGGCCTATGCGGAGCAGTCTCGCGTGGGCGTTGTTGTTGGGGGTGGCCTGTTGGGACTAGAGTGCGCCAATGCGCTGCAATCGCTAGGGTTAGAAACCCATGTGGTGGAATTTGCCCCCCGCTTAATGCCCGTACAGCTGGATGACAGGGGTGGCGCAGTCCTTAAGGAGAAGATTGAAACTCTTGGCGTACAGGTCCACACCAGCAAAGTCACCACAGAGATCGTTAGCGAACATGACAAACTTGTATCGATGCAGTTTGCTGATGGCTCCACGCTCCCAACCGATATGATTGTCTTTTCAGCTGGCATTCGCCCGAGGGATGAGCTGGCCCGCAACTGTGGCCTGGAGCTGGGAGAGCGGGGCGGTATCGTGATTAATAAAGCCTGCCAAACCTCCGATCCCAAAATCTATGCCATTGGGGAATGTGCCCTATATCAAGGACGCATTTTTGGTCTGGTAGCGCCAGGGTATCACATGGCCGAAGTCGCTAGCGACCAGCTGCTGGCGGTTGACACCCCCCAGCAGTTTACGGGGGCCGATATGTCCACCAAACTCAAGCTGTTGGGGGTGGATGTCGCTAGCTTTGGAGACAATTTCGCCAAAACGCCGGACGCAAAAGAGCTGGTGATGACCGATACGGTTGGCGGCACCTATCAAAAGCTGGTGGTCAATGGCGATGGTTCTGTACTGCTGGGCGGCATTTTAGTCGGCGATGCGACCGCCTATGGGACACTGCTGCAGCTGATGCAAAACCAGATGCCGTTACCAGAGCATCCGCTAAGTTTGTTGCTGCCCACCGCTGACGGCGCCGCTGCCATGACGATGGAGGGGCTACCGGACACCGCTCAGATTTGTTCCTGTAACAATGTTAGCAAAGGCCAGCTCTGCGAGGCGATTCAAACCCAGAACATTACCGATCTGCCAACCCTGAAAAAGTGCACAACCGCAGGGACCGGCTGCGGAGGCTGTGTGCCGCTGGTTAAAGACATCTTAAAGACGGAGCTGAAAAAAGCCGGTATCGAAGTTAAGAACCACCTGTGTGAGCATTTCCCCTATTCTCGCCAAGAGTTATATCACCTGTTGCGGGTAAACAAAATTAAATCCTTCGATGACCTGCTCTCGCGCTACGGCAGCGGTTACGGCTGCGAAGTTTGCAAGCCTACAGTGGCGTCAATGCTGGCCTCATCCTGGAATGACTATGTGCTAAATACGCCCCACATCGGGTTGCAGGACACCAATGATGCCTTCCTGGCAAATATTCAAAAAGATGGTACCTATTCTGTTATTCCTCGCATCCCTGGGGGAGAAATTACGCCCGATAAGCTCATTGTGCTAGGTCAGGTCGCCAAAGAATTTGACTTATACACCAAAATTACCGGTGCCCAGCGGGTGGATTTGTTTGGAGCACGACTGGATCAGCTACCGCTGATTTGGCAGCGGCTGGTAGATGCGGGGTTTGAGTCGGGCCATGCCTACGGCAAGGCCCTACGCACCGTAAAGTCTTGTGTAGGCAGTACCTGGTGCCGGTTTGGCGTACAGGATTCGACCAGTTTGGCTATTGAGCTGGAGTTGCGCTACCGGGGGCTGAGATCGCCCCATAAGCTCAAGTCAGCGGTGTCGGGCTGCACGAGAGAATGCGCCGAAGCCCAGGGCAAGGACTTTGGCATTATTGCCACCGAAAATGGCTGGAATCTGTATGTGTGTGGCAATGGCGGGATGAAACCCCAACATGCCCTGTTGCTGGCCACTGACCTAGATAAGGAAACACTGATTAAGTATCTGGATCGGTTCTTGGTGTTCTACATTCGCACCGCCGATAAGCTAGAGCGCACCGCCACTTGGTTCAACAAGCTCGAAGGCGGGCTAGCGTATTTGCAGCAGGTGATTATCGAAGATAGTTTGGGTATTGCCGATGAGCTGGAAGCCCAGATGCAGCATCACGTCAATACCTACCAGTGTGAGTGGAAGGCCACCCTTGAGAATCCTGAAAAGGTAAAACGATTCAATCACTTTGTTAATACCGATGCCGCCGATCCATCCTTAGCCTATGTGCAAGAGCGGGGGCAAAAGCGACCGGCCACCGAAGCCGAGCGGATCGTTCTCAATGCTCATCACGATGCCTTGGCAACGCCTACCCACTAGGTTACGGACAGGTTATTGATGTTGTTTTAGATTTTTTTGAAGAGAGGGAAATAGGTTAATGGCGCAGTCTCTATCGGCTACGGCGACTGATACACAGAACTGGGTAACCGTATGTTCGCTGGATGCGATCGCACCCAATACCGGCGTCAATGCCCTAATCGGCACTGAACAGGTGGCCATCTTCCGCATTGGCTCAACCGATGAGCTGTATGCCACGGGCAACTTTGACCCCTTCAGTAAGGCCTTTGTGATGTCGCGAGGCATTTTGGGCGATCGTCAGGGCGTCCTTAAGGTGGCCTCTCCCATTTACAAGCAAAACTTCAACTTGAAGACGGGTATTTGTCTGGATGATGAAACGGTATCAATTCCGGTCTATCCTGTGCGGATTGCCGACGGTCAAGTTCAAATCGGTACGCCAAATTAAATCTATATCGCATCTGTCCTATGACGTTGCCAGAGAATGCTTTAGCGCTATGGGTCTGAATCTAGATTGCTCGGCGGCCACCATGCTAGGCCCCCCTTGAGCGCCCCCATTAGCCACGAACATCTGCCAAAATCGTTTCGATAGTGCGTATGACTGCTTGAACCTTTTGGGCATTTAGGGCATCGGGATGAGGTGCAG
>JBCBOC010000526.1:0-3628 GCA_039821475.1 Cyanobacteria bacterium J06632_22
GCTCTACAACCTGCTGTCGAACGCCATGAAGTTTACCCCGGCGGGGGGGGACATCTGTGTCAAGCTCAAGACCGGTGTAGACCACTGCTACCTATCGGTTGAGGACAGTGGCATTGGCATTCGGGACGACCAGATTCCGCATCTGTTTGAGCGCTTCCGCCAAGCTGACGGCTCCGCCAGCCGTACCTATGAGGGCACTGGTCTGGGGCTAGCCCTGGTGAAAGAACTCACTGAAATTCACGGCGGCCATATCCAGGTGGAGTCGGTCTACGGTGAGGGAACAGCCTTTACGGTGGTGCTCCCCCTGGGCAAGGATCACTTACCGGCGGACCAAGTCACTGAGCAGCGGGCTGAGCTGGAGTCTAGCCGAGCCGCTGTGGAACTGGCCGATATTCAGAACGAGTCAGCAGAACCGAGTGCCGCCGATCCGGTAGCGCCGCTGCCTCAAATCGATGCGTCGGAGAAGCCGAACAAGGTAATTGGGGCAACCATCTTGGTGGTCGACGATAACCCTGATCTGCGCACCTATGTCTCCAGCGTGTTGCAGCGCCATGGTCACACCATTGTTACCGCAGCGAATGGGGCACTGGGATTGGAACAGGCGCGTGCCCACCGGCCTGACCTGATTGTGACCGATCTGATGATGCCCCAGGTGTCCGGACTGGAAATGATTCGTCATATTCGCCACGATCTAGAACTGAAGGGAACGCCCGTCATTCTACTCACGGCCAAGGTGGATGATGAAACTCGGCTGGAGGGGGTTGAGCAAGGGGCGGATGCCTATCTGTCTAAGCCTTTCAAAGATCGAGAGCTGTTAGCAGAGGTGCGTAACCTGCTGGCCCTGAAGGCGAACGAACGGCGTATTGCTGAACTGAATCAATATTTGACGGAGTCCGTTCTGCAGCGCTTCCTGCCGCCGTCGCTGGTGAAGAAAGCCGCAGCGGGCGATCTGCAGCTCAACCTCAGACCTGAGCCAAAACTGGTCACGGTGCTGTTCAGCGATATTGTGGGCTTTACCCAACTGTCGAATACGTTGCGATCGCGTCGGGTAGCCGAGCTGCTCAACGAATATCTTGAGGCCATGACCCATGCCATTTTCGAAGCTGGGGGTGTTGTCGATAAGTTTATGGGAGATGCGGTACTGGCCCTATTCGGTGCGCCCGAAGAATTGAGCCCCAATGAGCAGGTGCGGCGCGCGATCAAAGCCGCCCGTGGTATGTACCAGGCCCTAGAGCAGCTCAACAACAAGTGGATTGAGCAGGGCATTTCACCGGTCAAGTTCCGCTGTGGGATCCATCAGGGAACGGCTGTGGTTGGCATGTTTGGTGGTGACGAGCGGTCGGACTACACGGCCATTGGGCCCAGTGTGAATATTGCTGCGCGCATCCAGGAAGCTGCTGATGCCGAGAGCATTCTCGTCTCGGCAGCCGTCGCCGACTACCTAGAAGAAGCTGAAATTGTTAAATTCAGCCCGCTTCAGCTCAAGGGCATTGATGAAACGGTGCTTACCTTTAATGTGAAAACGCAGCTGGAAGAAGATAAAGCGCCGATGGCTGCGCAGCCGCCCCTAGCAGCACCGCTTTAAAGGGTGAAACTGTTGCGTTCGTTGAGTTGCTAGGGCGAGGCACTGAAGTCTTTTGTTCCAGATCCCCTCGATGCAGTCGGCGGGGGCGTCGAACCAGTTGACTGTGTCGAGGGACGAGCAGACAAGGTTGGCAGCGCGAAAAACTGTCCTAAACAACGTGACGACTGCGATAGCGTAGTATGGCGCTGGGGCTGAGACCTTCAACCGCTAGAGCCGCCGGCTTGGCTAGGTCTACCCACCGCTACACGACGTTTTGCCTGGAATATGGTGCGCCTATGGCACTGCCTAAGCCCACTGTGGTTGACTGGTCCTGCCACCGTGACCCCAAGAACCTATGGCCGACGCTGGCTGGGCTATCCCTGCTGGTGCATTTAGCGATGTTTTTGATTGGGGTGCCCTTAGTCATTCGTCTCACTCAGCCTGCGGGCGATAGTTCTGAGCCTGTCGTTGTCCCTGTGGAACGGGTGGATGCCTCGGCGGAGGGTGTCTCTGCGTCTACGGAGACGCCCGCTTCTCCATCAGCGGCACCTGCGCCAGACTTAGATCCGGTGCCCAGTGCGTCCCCCAGTGCGTCCCCCAGTGCGTCCCCCAGTGCGCCCCCCAGTGCGGTCCCTGGAGCCAGTCCTGTAGAAAGTCCTGCTCGCACCCCAAATCCTGCCCCAGCGCCAGCGCCGAGCCCGCCGCCGCCGTCACCGAATCCTGTTCCGAGTCCGAACCCTGCCCCGAGCCCAGCGCCAGCGCCGAGTCCTCAGCCGCCGCCGTCACCGAATCCTGCCCCGAGCCCTGCACCCAATCCGGCCCCAGCGCCAGCGCCAAATCCCGCCCCGAGCCCTCAGCCAACGCCATCCCCCAATCCTGCGCCTGCGCCGAGTCCGGCGCCGACACCCTCGCCAGCGCCTGGTAGTGGGACGCTGCCAGAACCCGGCAATGGCAGCAGCCAGGGCTCTGTTTTTGTGAGTTTAGCTGGGCCCTTGGGCCGCATCCCTGACAGTGTGCCGGGTGACCGGCCAGATCAATATCCTGAGCTGCAAACGGCCTCCAACGAGGCCATTGTGATCAATGGTGTTAACCAGAGCTGTGCGCCGAGCGATGGGCTATCGTTGAGCGGTCGGACGTCATTACAGGTGGTGATTTCTCGAACCGGTACCCTCACCCAAGCCCTGAACGTGGGTGCGAGCCCCTTTGACCAGTTTGTGGCCTGTCTGCTTCCTAAAGCTGGGTTTCAATTTAGCCCCGCCCGAGTGGGGGGGACCCCTGTTGCTACCGATCGGGTGATCATCACCGTAGAGGTTTCTCCAGGCAATTAACAGCCCGTAAACTCACGGCCCCCACTGCAATGGAACCGTGCTAACCTAGCAAAGCATTACTACGCGATCAGCATGGTGGTTGATCGAAATAGGTACAAAACTGCGGGTGTAGTTTAGTGGTAAAACCTTAGCCTTCCAAGCTAATGATGGGGGTTCGATTCCCCCCACCCGCTTTTCAAATTTCAGTTCTGGCTATGGTGCTGCGCGGATATTATTCTGCGTATGTCTTGGCGATAGCGTAAAGCGTTCGCCAGTAGTAGCCTAGTCCGAAAATACAAGCTATCTGAATTGCACTCAGACCGAGTATGGGGTGGAAGTCTGGCTTGAGGGCGTCTATCAGTAGGCGGAAGGCGAGATAGCCCACCATGAAGCGTTGGAATAGTTCGCCCTTTTGAGAACGGGGTGGTTGAGGTTGAGGGGTATCAGGCAATGGTGTTTGTGATGCTGAACGACGATGCCAGCGGTAAAGCAACAGGCCCAAAAGCGCCAGAAACAACACCTCATAAAGCTGCGTAGGGTGGCGAGACAGGCCATCGCCAAAGTCAATGCCCCAGGGGAGGTGAGTAACCGTGCCGTAGGTGCGGTCGCTAAGTCCCGTCAAAAAACATCCGACTCGCCCAATCATCATCCCCAGCAGCAAAGGCCACACAAACGTATCGCCCGTAGACTGCCGTACTCCAATCAGCTTTTTGGTGATTTCTACCCCCGCAATGGCCCCCAGTAGCGCCCCCACCAC
>JBCBOC010000150.1:0-7557 GCA_039821475.1 Cyanobacteria bacterium J06632_22
GGAGAACAGAGAGCCACCGAATACACCAGCAACACCCATCATGTGGAAGGGGTGCATCAGAATGTTGTGCTCAGCTTGGAACACGAACATGAAGTTGAACGTACCGGAGATACCTAGAGGCATACCGTCGGAGAAGGAGCCCTGACCCAGAGGGTAGATCAGGAAGACAGAGGTTGCAGCTGCAACAGGTGCAGAGTAAGCAACGCAGATCCAAGGACGCATGCCGAGGCGGTAGGACAGTTCCCACTGGCGACCCATGTAGCAGAAGATGCCAATCAGGAAGTGGAAGATAACGAACTGGTAAGGGCCACCGTTGTACAGCCACTCATCGAGGGAAGCAGCTTCCCAGATGGGGTAGAAGTGCAGACCGATAGCGTTAGAAGAAGGTACAACAGCACCAGAGATGATGTTGTTGCCGTACATCAAGGAGCCTGCAACGGGCTCACGGATGCCGTCGATGTCCACGGGGGGAGCAGCGACAAAAGCGATGATGAAGCAAGTGGTGGCAGCCAGCAGCGTGGGGATCATCAGTACACCGAACCAACCGACGTAGATGCGGTTTTCAGTGCTTGTAATCCATTCACAAAACTGCTCCCACGGCCCGGCTTGCCCCTGGGTACGTAAAGTAGAAGTCATAGTGATGATTGCCAATTAAACAGCATTTAGCAGCTCGCTCGCTAACCCGTAAGGCCTGCAAGACAACATGCCGGCAGACACATAAGTCGAGGTCAGCAAAGCCCAATCACTCATGGCCTTAACCATCAGCGCTGGCGCAATATATTAGAGCTGCTTACCATTAAGATTAGAAAAGATATTGAGAGAGTCGTACGCTTGGCAATGAATCTTGCGCCTTCTCAATGTTTCTCAATGATTAGCCGGGTGGCCACTCTAATCCGCGACCGCCCAAAAGATGTAAATGTAGGTGAAAAACCGTTTGGCCGCCGTCTTGGCCTGTATTGATAACCACTCGGTAACCGTTATTTAGGGACTGCTGCTGAGCCACTTGGGTGACGGCGTAGAGCAGATGTCCCAATAGGGGTGCATCCTTCTCCGTGGCATCGGCCAAGCTGGGAATGGCTTGCTTGGGGATAACCAAAATGTGGGTGGGCGCTTTCGGATCAATGTCTCGAAAGGCTAAGCATTGATCGTCTTCGTAAACAATATCGGCGAGAATTTCTCGTCGAATAATTTTGCTGAAAATTGTCTCTTCCATGGCCTGACTCCGTAGACATAGCGTCCTTACTTTAAACCGTGGGCACGTCTCGGACGGCCGTTTTTCCAAAGAAAGCTACAGCTTCAAAGTAGATAGAGTTTCAGCAGATGACGGCTGGACCACGATTTGGGTTAGAGGCGGTATCTAGATGCCGCCTCTAGAAGTGATAGTCAATGCCAAGTGCTTGATCGCCAAAGGAGTCCGTTACGGTGACGCCAAAGGGTAGATCCAGGGGCAGTGCTATGCGTCCTTCTTCATCTACAAAATCTTGGAGTAGGGGGAGTTCAGATAAATTTATGACGTCTTCTCCAGGCGCCAGCGCGGCGTCAATTTCAGCATTAATGTCAGCTTCGACGGCGTCGGGACTCATTATCGTTTCGACCGAAAAGGTGCTGGGCTGCAGCGGCATAAGTGCCTCGGCCGCTGAATTTGCGATCGCAACAGCCGGTAGATTCAAGAGTGCGATCGCAGTAGCGCAACCGGGTAAGACGACGATTCTCATAGCTTTTTTACCTGCAGGAGAGAAGTGAACTAGGGTAGCCACGGGCTGGAGAAACCCATTGCTATCTGTACAACAGTTGGGTCGAGCCACGGAGTACTTTGAGTGTGGGGAATAACGGTACTGGGGTTGAGCGCGATATCGGGGCTTAAGCAACGTCAGCAGTGCTGTCGTCAATGGATACCAAAGCCAATCGGCCTGAACAGCTTTCGATAGCTTACGCAATGCTTTCGCAGACCTCCTCTAGTCCAGTACAGAAGCTGCCGATACCTTAAGGGGGAGAGGGGCGGCAGGCAGTTGCCGTGACGATTGGAAATCAAGAGATTCGACGACAGGCGTGAGCCTCACAAGGACTGAATGAAAGCGCTGAAGAGCGCCAACAGCAGGACAGTATCAAAAGTTCAGTCCCCGATTAGAAGTTAGGACCAAAGATCAGTGAAGAGGATGAATAAATAGCGCGCGATGTTTGGCCCGTAGCGCTTTACTATCAAAGGCGATTCACGCACTGGGTGACGATAGTGATGTAGACAACAGCTGAAAGCACTATCAAAAGGGCTTTCAGAGCTCAACTCATCCGCCGATCCTGTCCAGAAAATAACTCAGAACCCTTTCCCGTTCCAAGGGCGTATCTGCTGAAGGCGTTACACGGGCCGGCGGGAAATATCAGGGAATCTGTCCAGTCTATTGGTTTTCTCAAGTATAAAATATAACAAATAAGGCTTTAATGTGCTGTCTGTTGACAATACCTTGCCGTCCTAACCGCTGTCCGAACTTAAATGCAGTGTATTGACGCGGTACTATTCTGGGGTCCGGAAGCTGACCTGAGAATGCAGCCAATCTGCAATCAACTTAGGTGCATTCTTGCGTGACCAGCGTACGGCAACCAGTTGAAAACATGGTTTTGTCAGCTGTGCAATCCATTTCATAATGCGATTCAGAGGGCGATTTTGAAAACGCTGGTTAATTAAATTGGTCGATCCGATGTCGTAAAGGCAATCAACGATGACGCGGAGCGTAGCCTCTTCTCGGTTAAATAAATTCTCTAGCAGCAACAGCACATCCTGCATGCGCTCCAGCTCAGCCTGGCGTTCGCGCATCACAGCCGGTGGCCGAGGCGGTTCAGGGGTTGTCAGCATAGGTCAAGTATTAATATCTGCTAATGCTAGAGCGCATTTCTCTGTATCCAAGACAAAACCTCTGGAACGAAACGCGCAGAAACAGTTTGGTTTCCGACGTTGTGTCGGACGATCGCTGGCAAACGGTCCCTCTCAAATCTATGAGGTGTCTGTTACCTATTTCGCCCAAAAATATATTTGTAAACATAATTTTGCCAGAAACCCATCGCAACCCGACATAACAGTTGAGCTGATTGGTGGGCGATGGCGCATTCTGCCGTTATCGGGGCTACGTCCAAAGCTTGTATTTTCCGCTGGGGTCGGTTGGGGATTGCCCGCGGGGGAGGCGAGTTAGCAGTTTCAACCTGTCTCGGGTTTCCTCGGTCTCAGTGATTGCATCAACGTGGCCTGAGCTAGACTATCTGGCCTTCTATGCTCCCAAGTCCCTATCTCTCATCACACGTTAGGGGCAATGAGTCCCGTCATGAGTCGACATCAAGATGGACCCGGACGGTGCGGGAACTGTTTGGGATAGAGCGGGTGTCCGGGCGTGAATCGCGTGGGGTAAAGGCTGTTTCCTGTTAGGCCGCCAAAGGGGAAGGTCAGGGTAATAGGCTGCGTCAGGCGTCTAACCTCTGGGTTTGCTGAGGGCCCTGTTCCGTTACCTAACTTTAAGCCGCGGGCACGCTGAAGTATAGCGTTCACCACCATCTTTATAGCGTCCGCTACTGTGCTTAGGACATGTCTGGCGCTTAAGTGCCTGGGATGGGAGCCCGGTGGCCCGTCGTCGCGCACAAACTCCACAAAAGGGCCTGTGTGGCGAGATTATGCGTGGGCCGAATTATCGGTGCCACCAAAGCATCGTGCATGGGGTGAACTGTGCTGGCGATAGGGCTAGTGCTACCAATCTAGAGGCGGTCATGCTGGCAAGAATTTGGAGTGCATCACTGATCGGCATCGATGCGGTCAAGGTCGGGGTAGAAGTCGACCTGTCTGGGGGGCTACCGGGGGTGGTTGTCGTGGGCCTGCCGGATGCAGCAGTCCAAGAGTCTCGGGAGCGCGTAAAAGCCGCCCTGAAGAATGCTGGGTTCCCCTTCCCGATGCGCAAAGTTGTCGTGAATTTAACGCCGGCGGACCTGCGTAAAGAAGGACCCATTTACGATTTACCGATTGCTATCGGTATCTTGGCGGCATCAGATCTGGTGAGTCAGACCCTGTTAGACGATTACTTACTCTTGGGGGAATTGTCCTTGGACGGTACGCTCAGAGCCGTATCCGGAGTCATGGCGATAGCTGCAGCCGCCCAACAGCTTGGCCTCAAGGGGGTTATTTTACCCCAGGCAAATGCCCAGGAGGCCGCTGTTGTGCCTGGGTTGGACGTACATGGCTGTGGCACGATTGCGGAGGTGGTAGAACTCCTGAATCAGCCCGGCTCTCACTCCCCGGTGACATTAGATGGCCGGGCGGTGTTGAACCAGTCCCGTGCCACTCCCCTAGATCTGCGGGATGTCAAAGGGCAGGTGCAGGCTCGGCGAGCGCTTGAGATTGCGGCGGCGGGTGGCCATAACCTGGTGCTGATCGGACCACCCGGCAGCGGCAAAACCATGCTGGCGCGTCGGTTACCAGGCATTTTGCCTGATCTCAGCTTTGAAGAGGCCCTGGAAGTCACACAGATTCATTCGGTTGCGGGGTTGCTGAAAGAAAAAGGCAGTTTAGTGACCCATCGACCGTTCCGCAGCCCTCACCACTCCGCTTCAGGGCCGTCGCTGGTGGGGGGTGGGAGCTTTCCGAAGCCTGGGGAAATTTCGCTCGCCCATCGGGGCGTGCTGTTTCTAGATGAGTTGACCGAGTTTAATCGCAAGGTGCTCGAATTTCTACGCCAACCGCTCGAAGATGGCTTTGTCAGCATCACGCGGACTCGGCAATCCGTTGAATTTCCCGCGCAGTTTACCTTAATTGCCAGCACCAACCCTTGCCCCTGTGGTTACTTTGGTGACAGCGTTCACCCTTGTACGTGCACACCTAGGTTGCGAGAACAATACTGGGCAAAGTTGTCAGGGCCCTTGATGGACCGTATCGACTTACAGGTGGTTGTCAATCGGCTGAAACCCGAAGAAATGATGCAACAGCCCCAGGAGGAGGATTCGGCGACCGTAAGAACCAGGGTGCAAGCCGCCCGCGATCTTGCACAGCTTCGGTTTCAGGACGAAAATGCTGTCCAGTGCAATGCTGATATGCAAAGCCATCATTTGCCTCGCTGGTGCACGTTGACTGACGACACCCGCACCCTGCTAGAGCATGCTGTTCGAAAGCTGGGACTGTCTGCCCGAGCCACTGACCGCATCTTAAAAGTCGCTCGAACCATTGCCGATCTAGCTGCGTCAGATCAGGTAACGACGGTCCATGTTGCCGAAGCAATCCAATATCGCACCATTGATCGAATGCAGTGATCCAAATGCCGTACGGTTAAGGAGTGGCTTTCTTGAAGTTTACGAAATAAAGCGAACCGCTTGGTCAGGCTGGATAGCGGCTTATCTAGCTGATCGGTCACTTCATTGCCCATCATGGAACGGCCTTCAAACTGGAGCCGGTTGCACAGAACACTCAAATGCCCCTCTAGGAGAGCGAATTCTTGCTAGATATGGACAACCGTACTGCATGAAAGTAGATTTTGTGCGATTTTTACTTAGAGAAAGTGTTAGGCGCCCTAATTATCTACAGACGCATAGACAAAATGGCAGTAATTTGTAAGCTGCCATAAAAATTTGTCTAGGGATTTGGGGTGAGGGGTGCTCTAATAAGTTTCTGAAAGTTTCTTTTTTGCAGGTGCTGTTTTGGGGCTACCTGCTTGCTACGCTCTCAACTGTTTGCGCATTTACCATTTGTCTAAACCAGGATTTAGCCGCCGATGGCGATCGACTCAGCTAGAATCAACCGAATTCTCCAGGAGTTTGTTAGTAATACAAACCATGTTCAGGGCGTTGCCCTAGTTACGCCAGACGGCCTTCCGCTTGCGACAACATTACCGACCCAAATGGACGATGAACGCGTTTCGGCGATGTCGGCGGCCATGCTGTCCCTAGGGGAACGGATTAGCTCAGAACTCAGTCGAGGAAACATCGGGCGTATCTTTATAGAAGGAGAGCAGGGCTTTGGCATTTTAACGAGCTGTGGGGAGGACGCCGTGTTTTTGGTGTTGGCCAGTCACGCGGCTAAGCAAGGCATTCTGGCACTCGAGATTAAGCGCGCCGTTGCTGCATTGAGACCACTGCTCATTTGAGCCCACTCTCATTTATCATCATGCTTCTGCCCTCGGCAGTGGTGCTCGTTAGGGCGATGGTCGCTGGGACAATGCGAGCCCTCTTTAGTGCTGTGCCGCTAGCCTTGCCGTGCTAGGGAGTTGCATGAAAGTGGCATTAATGACAGGGCTGTTGGGTAGCCTCAAAGGCGATCTAACTGACGGTTGCTAGGGGTTGACATGAGAGCTTGACCCTCGGGGATGAAAGTTTATCTATGTCAAAAATCATGCTAGATGGTGTACGTATTTACAACACTAATCGAAGAAAATTCCTTTTTGGCTAGTGTAGGCATTGTCAATCCGGCTTCAACCTTGTATGTTGCGGGCGGGCGCATTATTTGGCGCGATATCGGGCGGCAAACTGCCAAACAGCGAATTTAATTTTATGGGGCTTGATGTTGACCAGGTTAAAGCAATCCTTGATGCGCTGGTGCGTGGCACTCGCGACATTGAGGGGGCGGGATTGGTGACACCCGATGGGCTTCCCCTGGTCTCTGTACTTCCCGACGGGATGGACGAGGATCAGGTCGCGGCCATGTCAGCGGTGATGCTCACCTTAGGGGAACGCATTGGTGAGGAACTCAGGCGGGGCACGGTGGAGCGCATTGCCGTCGATGGCGGTTAAGGGCGCTGTGTTCTGTCAAGCTGTAACGAGGATGCCGTCTTACTGGTTTTGGCAAGCCGTGCTGCTAAGGAAGGGCTGTTACTGTTGGCCATCAAGCAAGCGGTTATGGCGCTGAACAAAATCATGTTGTGAGCGTGGAGTAGCGTCTAACCTGTTTTGAGGCCTACGATAGTAAGATGTCCGTCCTGATGACAGGTGCCACTATGGAAATTATGCGTCTGGTGGTAACTGGCCCTGTTGGCGCTGGTAAATCCACGTTTATTCGGACCGTCAGTGAAATTGAAGTTGTCGATACCGATCGGGCGACGACTGACGAGGCTGCCAACCTGAAGCCTAAGACTACGGTGGCGATGGATTTTGGCCGACTGCAGTTTTCGCCGGAGATGGCATTGCACCTATATGGTACGCCGGGCCAATCTCGCTTTAACTTTATGTGGGATGTTCTGATTGATAAAGCCCATGCGTATATGCTGCTGGTGGCTGCCCATCGACCGGCAGAGTTTCGGAATGCGCGACTGATTTACAAATATATGACGTCGCGATCTCAGGTCCCTGTGGCTATCGGTATTACCCATGTAGACTGTGACGGCGCGTGGGAAGCAGAGGATGTGGCCATTGCTTTGGGGTTTGGGGTTGCGGCTCGTCCCCCTGTGGTAACGCTCAATGCCAACAATGCTTACTCTGTTGCGCAGGCGTTAATTGTTTTAGTGTCTCAGTGGGCCTTGTTGCATGAATAGGGCAGCGAGAGAGCTATCGGCAGAGCCGTCCTGGAGTTTCTACGACCCAAACGGTCTCAGGCTTGGCAAC
>JBCBOC010000800.1:0-1946 GCA_039821475.1 Cyanobacteria bacterium J06632_22
AGCACAATATCGGAAGATGGCAAGCCCCACGCTAGCTATGCGCCCTTTGTGATCGATGCTCAAAAGAACATCTATATCTTTGTCAGTGGTCTATCGGCCCATACTGCCAATCTCAAAGCCCTGAAGCGAGCTAGCGTTTTACTGATCGAAGACGAATCAAAGACGGAACAAATTTTTGCCCGCAGACGCCTGGCCTATGACTGTATCGCCCAGGTTATCCAACGGGACGAGGAAAGCTGGAGTGCGATCGCAAGCCAATTTGCCGA
Organism: Cyanobacteria bacterium J06632_22; assembly: GCA_039821475.1. Taxonomy (GTDB): domain Bacteria; phylum Cyanobacteriota; class Cyanobacteriia; order Phormidesmidales; family Phormidesmidaceae; genus CAWUKV01. The sequence goes on from JBCBOC010000800.1 coordinate 267, forward strand.
TCGCTTTGGCAATATTATCGATGTCCTAAAAAGCCTGAAAGATTTTGATATCTTTCAGCTCAAACCTCAATCAGGCCAGTTTGTCGTTGGCTTTGGTGCGGCCTACCGCATCAGTGGAGAGCACCTGGATCAGCTCGAACAGTCAACCGGAAAATAGCAGCACAGCGGGCACCGCATGCGGTGCCCGCCCTAAAAACGTGTTGACGAGCTATCAAGCCCTAGGCCCAGGCAAGACAGACAGCCGACTGCAGCAGACCGACGATCAAGCTAGCACACCGTTCAGAAAAATATCAGCCAGGGTCTCAGCCAACTCTTTCATATCCTGTGGAGAGTTCGCCTCATCCGCTAGGGTATTTTGGCTGAAGCCCGCGACGGTAAACATCCCAAGAAAGATCCGGGCGACGACGCGAGGATTCATGGGGCGATAGGTCCCCCGATCCATGGCCGTTTGAAAAAAGGCCTCGGCCACATCCGTCATCTTGTTGATGACCTCAGCCTGCACCCGCTCACGGAGGTCTGGATGAAACTGCGCCTCCATAAAGCACACCCGCAGCAGGTCAGTATTGGCACTGAGGTTGAGCATACGCCGCCGCATGACCTGGGCCACCGCCTTGTAGCTGCCCATTTCACTCAGCTCGGTCAGCAGCTCGGTCAATAGCTCAACCCAGCCCCGCGTAGCCACCTCGATCAAAATAGCTTTCTTATTCTCAAAATGACGAAACAGCGTTCCCTCAGCCACTCCAGCCGCTTTCGCTAAGTCTCGAGTCGTCGTAGCTCCGTAGCCCTGTCGTGCAAATAGCCGCTGCGCCGCCTTCAGAATGCGGGACTGGGTATCTTCTGCGGGGGGCGCGGATCGCCGGGTAAGCTGCATAGCCAAGCCAATAGTTGTAGCGAGAAACCCTCTCCAGACAACAGTTACGACTTACATCTGCAACTTATAGCCTGCGACTGAATAATCTGCGGCTTGAGAATCTGCGACTCAAGGCTGCGGCTTAATAAGCTACGACTATCGCCGACAGCAGCACCATTCTGGAGGTGGTCAAGGTTCATTCTCTACTGTTCTTCTCATAATCGGTGCCCAGGTTCACAGAAGGTAACCTTACGGGGATCAACGCCCTGACGCGATCAGCACCCAACCGCCGCTGTTCACCAGAATCGTCAATACCATGCCCAGCGCTAGTCCCCGGAGCCATACCCAGCGCCGCTGCCAGATCAGATAGAGCGCTACTGGCAAAAGATAAATAAACTGCGCTAGCCCTACCCCAAACATCACAATCGATAGATAGTTGTTGAGTACGGGTGGGAGTGCCCGTTCAAAGGGAACGCCCACCAGATTAAACGCCACAAACCAAATCAGCAGATTGGCCAACAGCGTTAGCCCCGCAGCAAGAAAGAATTGAGTCATTCTGGGCATGGCTAATGCAGTGTCAAAACTAAACATTCAGGTTGAGACTGGCAAATATAAACCTCTGCCACGTCCAGAACTGGAGTTTTCCCTAAGGAAAAGCTATAGATTCTAGGCTATACGCGGTTTGGATCTACAGGTTCCAAGCTGGACGTGGTTTAGCAGTCGAAGGGTTAGTTGAAACCCTGGGTATGGTCGCCAAGTGGCCCGCAACCGCGCACAAACGTTTGTGGCGGTTGCTATAGCATTAGGGTTATAGTCCTTGACGGTCAAAG
>JBCBOC010000236.1:0-6103 GCA_039821475.1 Cyanobacteria bacterium J06632_22
AGGGCGACCTACTTATTCACATAGACGGTTCAACATCTATAGACGGTTCAACATCTATGGTGAGTTTGTCTCTATTGTGAGGAGCGGCTAAAGTCTCTAAGTCTGGCCCAGATGGGATGATGCCCCCTGGGTTGAGGGGAAATAAGTTGCCAAAATAGTCTCTTTTAACGGCTTCTATGTCGCACGTTTCAGTCACACCAGGTAGCTGATAAATATCTCGTACATAGTCGTTAAGAGCGCGATAATCTACCAAGCGACGCCGGTTGCATTTAAACAATGTGTGATAAGCGGCATCGAAGCGAATGAGTGTGGTGAACAGGCGAACATCGGCCAGGGTTAGCTGTTCTCCGCCTAAATAGCGCTGTTTTTCAAGTACTTTTTCTAGGGTGTCTAGGGTGTCAAACAGCTGATTGCACGCGGTGTCGTAGGCTGTTTGGGTTTGGGCAAAGCCGCAGCGATAGACGCCGTTGTTAATGTTGGGATAAATCAGAGAATTCCAGTGAGCAATGTGTGATCTGAGGGCTTTGGGGGAGAGATCAAGGACCGAATTCTTGGCAAACTGGTTAAATGACCGATTCAACATTTCAATGATGTCGGCACTTTCGTTGTTAACAATCGTATGTGTCTCCCGATCCCACAGCACCGGCACGGTGGATCTGCCTGTGTAGCCTGACTGCAACTGGCGGTAGAACTCCGGTAAGGTTTTGCACCCTTCTAGGGGCTCCTCAAAGGCCCACATGCCCGATGCTGACGGGGAGACCACGGTCACTGAAACCACAGTTTCCAGTCCCTTTAAGGCTCGGGTGACTAACGTCCGGTGGGCCCACGGGCAGCTCATGCCGACGATCAGTTCATATCGATTGACAGCGGCTGGATACAGCGTGGTTTCTCCGGGCTCGACCCAGTTTCGAAAGGCACTCTCGGGTCGAAGGTAGGCGCCGGATTTGTCACGGGGCGCCAGTTTGCCCATCATCACTCGCCATAGCGTTGTCCAAACGGTACGCCCCGTTTTGATCAGCAGGCCAGGGGGAAGGGAGGCAGGTTTGGGCATGGTTTAGCAATAAAGAATCCCATCCGGATTCTAAAGCGATTTCTCGGGTTTAACATGGATTACTTTGCCCTAGCCGCGGATAGGGTTATTGGTCTAAAGTCCTAATCCTTCTAGAATCTGCGCTTTGACCCGCAGGGCCGTTGCAGGGGCTAGTAGGACGCCATTGCGATAGTGCCCCGTTGCTAGGGTCACATTCTTGAAGCCGGATAGGGGCTGAATCACCGGTGCGGGCTGCCCTTGAGGGCGAGGACGTAGATGATGCCAGGTTTGTAGTGGTTCTGCCTTGGATAGGGCTGGACAGTACTTGGCGGCGACCTGCTGCATGTTCGCAAACACTACCGGATCAGGCTGAAAATTTTGCAGCGATGCCGTCTCTGGTACGGCAGGAAATTCGACGGTGGCTCCAAGGGAATATTGACGCTTACCATGGGGAACGAGGTGCACGTCTTGTCCATTGATAATCGGCTGAAAGTCTGAATTCCCCAGTGACTGGGAGACTTCGACGCGAAGGGCTTGGCCAAAAACGGGAATGAGAGATACAGGTTCTAAGGTTTGGGCGATTAAGGCATGGGTGCCGATGCCCCCGGCCAGGACAATCCAGTCGGCCTGAAGACAATCATCTGAGATGGCAAGCTGGCCTGTGCCGTCCTGATCTGCGCTCAGACCTGTGACCGTGGTGCCCATGCGAAAGGTCGCCCCCTGTTGCTGGGCCGCCTGAACCAGGGCTGTTGTCAGCGTCGTTGGACAAACCTGACCGTCTTGAGGGGAGTAGATCCCCGCGACCACATTCTCCAGATTAAGGTGCGGGCAGCGCTCAGCGACCTGGGCCGGTGACCAAATCTCCAGGGGCCAACCCTGCTGGGCTCGAATGGTTTGAAGTGATTCCCACTTGGGTAAACGCTCTGGCTCAAAGCACAGGCTGAGGATGCCTTGGGTGTTAAAGGGAATGTTGTGGCCAGTTTGATCCGCCAGTTCGTCAATCAGGGTGTGATAGCGCTGAATGCTGTCGCGTCGCAGCCGCCAGGTGCGGCCTTTTACTTTATGGCTGATAATGCCCATTAAAACGCCGAGGGCTGCGCTAGTGGAGCCCTCGGCAGGTTGGTGTTGTTCGAGGACCACGACGTCTAGGTCAGGAACTCGGCTGAGTTCGTAGGCCGTCATGGCCCCTACAATGCCGCAGCCAACGATGATGACGCGTTTAGTCATACTGTATCCGTGACGCTGCGATAGCCGGGGCTGGCCTAACTCGCGGTGTCAGGTTCGGTGGGAATGACGTCAATCAGCGCCGCAAAGTCGCCTTCGAAGGCATCAAAGGTGGCGTAGGCTTGGCTCTGGTTGAACTCTTCTACGGCGACGCTCATGCCCTCGAGGTCGGCGGCAATATCATCGGCCAGGGCAACGACTTGCTGCTTTTCGGCTTCTAAGAGCTGGCCGCTAAGGCGGAGCATCTGCGTTCTTAGCTCACCCAGAGGACCGTGGATAAAGTTGTCGATGTTGGCCCAATTTTCTTTGTCGATATAGCTCAACAGCTCAGGCAGGCGCTCCTGGGATTTGGTGAGACGGCCTGCATAAATTTGGATTTGAGCGATTTTTTCAGGGGTGTAGGTAGGGGGGGCTTGCACAGTGCTGCCGCCACAGCTGACGGATAGGGTTGCGATCGCAACCAGCACAATTGCCATTAAGGACCGATACCACTTCTTCATGTCGCCTCTAATTGATATATAAGGTGGGATACCGTTGAGTATTTTACGGTATTGCTCCAGCGGGTTGAACCCCTATTTATCGCGTTTCTCACTTGACTTGACCTTCTGCATTCAGGCGAAAGTTAGATAAAACATCTGGTCAAGTGAGCCACAAGTTTCAATGCAATTGAGACTTGCTATCGGTCGATTTAGGGGAACCCCGTTCCCCCTGCCCCCTTACTCACCCGCTGCTGTTGTCCCACGCCAAATGGCATCGGCCATTTTGGCTACATCGGCCATCTCCGCCCCGTCGTGAACGCGGAGAATATCAGCGCCACCGGCAATGGCAGCTGTACAGGCTGCTGCCGTGCCCCAGACGCGTTGCTGGGGGTCGGGCTGGTCAAGCACCCATCCGATAAAGCTTTTGCGCGAAACCCCCACCAGTAGAGGACAGCCCAAGGGTTCTAGCCGGTTGAGCTCCCGTAAAATGGTCAGATTTTGGGAGTAGCTTTTGGCAAAGCCGATGCCGGGGTCAATGCAGATATTTTGACGGGGGACCCCCACCGCCTCGGCCGCCTCAATTTGGGTTTTGAGAAATTCGCCAATTTCCGCCACAACATCTTCATAGTCTGTCATTTGTTGCATGGTCTCGGGCGTGCCGCGAAGGTGCATCAGCATAATCGGGACGTTCAGATCGGCCGCCGCTTTGAGCATGTCAGGCTCGTAGGTGCCGCCAGAAATATCGTTGATAATGTCGGCCCCAGCCTCTATGGCTGCCCGTGCCACCGTGGCCCGCGTCGTATCGACCGAAATCACAGTGTTCTCTAACGTTGGGTCTGCACGCATGGCTTCGATCACAGGAACGACCCGGTTGAGCTCCTCGCTGAGGGAAATTTGTTCTGCTCCCGGTCGGGTAGACTGGCCACCAATATCGAGCAGATCCATGCCGCCATCGTGCAGCCTATGCGCCTGAGCGAGCGCCGTTTCTATGGTGTTGAACTGGCCGCCATCGCTAAAGCTATCGGGGGTGACGTTGAGCACGCCCATCAGATACGTGCGGCTGCCCCAGTTAAAAGTCTGCTCGCGAAATTGCCAGGGGCTACGCTGGACTTTTTCGGCTTCTGCTTCGGCGACAAACTGCCGCACCAGCCGTCCGTAGGTCCCGGGGCCAATGTACTCTGGATGGGCACGGAGCTTGCTGTACATCCAAACCAGCTCGCCATCGTCAAATACCCGAATGTCTGTGAACCAGCTTTTGAGCTGTCCGCGCAGCTCGTTAGCTTTGTCTAAGGCATCGGTCCACCGCTCAAACTCCTGCCGAAAGTTGCGGGTTACCACAGTAAAGGTCATGGTCGCTCAGGTCTCATCCGTTCAGGGCTCATCGGTGCAGGTTGCTGCCACCCGCGAGTTTACCTATACTCCACCGCCAGCGGCCCACGGTGCAACGCGAATTTTGGTTAAGCCTAATTTGGGTTACCCTGTCGATCCCCCTGCTACCGTTAGCATGGCGGTTCTCGGCAAGGTGCTGTTGGGGCTGCGAGCCGTCAATCCCACGGCCGAAATTTTAATTGTTGAGGGGGTTTGTTCAAAAGTCTCCTTGCAAGAGATTGCCAGTAAAAATGGCTTATACAACATTTTGGGCGAGGGTATGCAACTCCTCGATGCTGATACGCTGCCCCAGGTGCCCTATCCGAACCGGGCCGATGCGCCGGTCCGCTTTCAAGAGATGATGGCGCCTAAGCTATTGACCGAAGTGGACTGTCGCATTTCGGTCGGAGCCTTTAAACTGACTAGCCTCAAGGGGAGCCCGCTACTGTCGGCGTCCCTTAAGAACCTGTATGGTCTTTTTCCGCGCGCTCAGTATAAAACCCGCAGCCCTCACTCGCGTGGTCAGCTTCACCGCCCGTCGGTGCCGCAGGTGTTGCAGGATGTGTATTTTTCCATTGGGCATCTATTCGATGGCAGTGTAGTGGACTGTGATCAAAAATTTGTCAGCAAAGACTGGCATCCGGATCGCGGTGATGCCGTGCCCATTGGCAAGGTGATTTGGGGAGATAACCTCATTGCGGTAGATAGCCGCGCCTGCGACGCGGCCAGTGAGCCTGTTGCTCCCTACCTAACGGCGCTGCGGCAATTGACTGACGGTCATGGTTAGAAGGGCGTGTGACCCTAATATCCTCGGTTAATATTGGCCAATCCTTATTTCTCTGTTTGCCGATATGACGCGCCCCCATTCTCGTCAGCTGTTGGGTATTAGTTTTGTTCTCTTGAGTGCCCTGGCGTTGTCAGCACAGAATATCGTTTTGCGTTTGTTCTTTGCTTCGAGTCAGGTATTCGGTCAGATGACCTTTGGGGGCTTTGTCACGCCGCGACTGAGCCACATCTTGTTGTTATTGGCCCTGCGCATGGCGGCGATGGCTGTTTTGTTGGCTCTTCTGACGCCGTGGCTTTATCCCCGGACGTTGACGGTGCTGCTAGCCCTACCGAAAACGCCTCGGCTATGGGGGACTGCAACGATGAGTGGGGTGTGTTTGTTCTTGGGATTAACGCTGCTGTATGCAGCCCTCAGTCAAGTGGCTACGGGCATTGCCATCTCCATCTTTTTTATCTATCCGGCCATTACAGTGCTCTTAGCCTGGCAGTGGTTTCAACAAACTCCGCGGGTTTATCAGTTGGGGCTGATGGGGGTGATTTTTATGGGTGTAGGCCTCACCTCGCTAACGGCGTCTTCTGGGCTGTCCAGCAATCCTGTCCTTGGCAGCCTATGCGCTTTGGGAGCGGGGTTTAGTTTTGGGCTGTATGGCATTGTGGCAGAGCTGTCTCTCCAATCCCAGGTGAAACAGGCCAGCCTGCACCCCATTCCCTTCTCGCTGTATACCTTTGCCACCGTTGCACTACTGGCGGGACTGGCCGTGGGGCTGAATCCCCAGATTGCGATCGCAGCCTGGGGTCCGGTATTGGGTATGACTTTGGTTTCGGCAACGCTGACCCTAATTGCCTATGTGCTCAACAATTCGGGGATTGGTCTGGTGGGAGCATCTTTGACGGCCTTGCTGAGTGCGAGTACCCCCGCGCTGACAACGCTATTTGCCTGGTGGGTCTTACGGGAAGTTTTGCAGGGGCAACAGATAGTCGGTATTGCGATCGTGACCCTGGGCGTCACCCTGCTCAGTGTCAAATCTCGAAGAGAGTCGTAATCGAGTCGTCGTAATCTAGTCACAGTGCCCCAGGGTTCCTTAGTAAGAGCTGCTCTTGCACCTAGGGCACTAGACCTTATTTCCCCACCAAACCACGTCCAGCTTGAAACCTGTAGATCCAAAACGCGTATCGCTTGAAATCTATCGCTTTTGCTCAGGGAAAACGACCGTTC
>JBCBOC010000188.1:0-6796 GCA_039821475.1 Cyanobacteria bacterium J06632_22
CCCGAAACTGAGGAATCTGGGGATGACTAATCTGGTATAGGATGGCGGCTTCCCGCTGAAAAAGCTGAGTCGCCTTATCTGAAAATCGATCTTCTCCCTGACTAGGGACAAATTCTTTAATGGCGATTCGATGAACGCTGCGCCATTAAAGAATTTGTCCCTAGTCAGGGAGAAGATCGATTTTCAGATAAGGCGACTCAGCTTTTTCAGCGGGAAGCCGCCATCCTATACCAGATTAGTCATCCCCAGATTCCTCAGTTTCGGGCGACTTTCGAAGCGGATCAGCGCCTTTTCCTGGTACAGGACTACGTTGACGGGACCACCTACCGCGACCTGCTCAATCAACGCCGTGCCCAGGGCAATCCTTTCTCAGAAACCGAGGTAAGGCAGTTTCTCCAGCAGCTTTTACCTGTGCTGGCGCACATTCACGCTAAACGCATCATTCACCGCGATATTAGCCCGGACAATATTATTCTGCGCCGTAGTGACCAGCTCCCGGTACTGATTGATTTCGGTGTGGTGAAAGAAGTGGTCACGCGGCTGCAAACCGACATGCCGTCTACGACCGTGGGCAAGATTGGCTATGCCCCCAGTGAGCAGATGCAGACGGGACGGGCTTACCCCAGCAGCGATCTATATTCCCTGGCGGTCACGGCGCTGGTCCTGTTGACGGGCCAGGAACCCCAAGCCCTGTTTGATGACGTCAACCTGAGTTGGAACTGGCAACAGCATGCCCAGGTCAGTCCTGAGCTCGCCGCGGTGCTCAATAAGGCCCTAAGCTACCGGCCCGGTGATCGCTTTCAGTCAGTGAGCCAGATGGTACAGGCCTTAGCCGGAGAGACCCCTGTGCCCAGTCCGGCCCCGGCAGCAGCTCCCCCGCCGCTGTCAGAAATGCGCACGGTCGCTGTCGCTCGCCCGGCCCCGCAAACTGCGCCACAGCAAAAAACGGTGTCTCAGTCCGGAGCGACCCGGCCAGCCTCACCAACCACGCGAACGCGGGCTACGACGCCGCCTGTTCCCACGCGTTCGCGTGGGCCTATGGAGAATCCATGGATTGTCGGCACGATTGGTGTAGGGTCAGCTGCGATCGCAGGTTTAGGGGGCTGGGCCGTCGTGAACTACCTAGGCCCCGCGCCACCACAGGATAATGCACCTCAAATTCAGCCCTTTCCTGAGGAGGCGTTGCCCACTGACGCACCCACACCGTCGCCCACGCCCACGCCCGCACCCCAGAACCCCATCGAAGACAACGTCCCCCTTGAGCTGGTCCCTGACGAGAGCCAAACCTTTGAGAGCACCGTCAGTGGCGGGGATACGGTGAACTATCAGTTCCAGGCTGAGGCAGGACAGCCCTTGAGCGTCCGCCTACAGAGCGAAGGCGTCCTCATGACCGTGCTTAATCCTGAGGGTGAAGCCGTTAACGACGATGCCAATCGAGTATTGCGCTGGCAGGGAGACCTTCCTACCGCGGGACAGTACACCGTCCAACTGCGGACCGTTGAGGGCCTTTCCGGCAGTAACTATAAACTCTCGTTAGAGCTCGGCGCGGTGCCCACGGCGCCCGATAACGACACCGATGCGCCACCGACAGATGAGCCGCCTAGCGAGGAGTTGCCCCCGGATGACGACACCAATGAGCCGCCGGCAGATGAGCCGCCCGTACAGCCTGAGATTGTCTCTCAGCAGGTGCAGTTCGAGCCCGGCACAACCAGTGCCCAGGTGTCTAACAGCGTTGGGCCCGGACGCGTTCGCCGCTACGTTGTCAATGCCCAACAGGGCCAAATCATCACGGTCAAAATTGTGCAAGCGCAGGGACCCGTCACTTTCGATGTCCAAGATCCAACAGGAGAAACGATGTCTGAGGCTGAAAACGTCCTGTTCTGGCAAAGTTATCTGCCCCTAGGCGGAAACTATGCCGTAGACGTTAACTCTCCCTCAGCCGCTGAGTTCACCCTGGAGATTGCCATTACTGGACAGCCATAGCGGACGACCGGGCTAAGGCTGTCGAGGAGATCCAGAATAAAGAACACCAGCGCCAGGAACTATCCTTAGCAACTCGACGAACGCAATCACACCCGGCCCAAAGGTTGAATCGGATTGCGAGGCTTTGTATGCCAGGGAATCGTCCCACTGGCAGACTCAAACAAAGGTTCCTGGCGCTAACGCCCTTAATGCGATCGCACTTTGGTACATGTTCAGGGTGGTAGCCCCTTGTTATGCCTTAACAATATCTTGCCAAGACATAACAATCCTTTACAATTGAGAAACTAATCGGGCTTGGGATAAGGCGTGTCAGGTTTTTTGATTGCGGCGACCGACACAGATGCGGGCAAGACGGTTTTGACCTGCGCCCTGACTGCCTATTGGCAACAGTACTGTCAGCCTTACAAGTTAGGGCTACTCAAACCCCTTCAGTCCGGGCCTGGTGATCGGGAACTATACCAACATCTATTTGATTTGGGACAGCCCCAGACACTGTTGAATCCGATTTATTTTGAGGCACCACTGGCCCCGCCTGTTGCGGCAGCAGTGACAGGACAAAGCATTGACCTGGCGCCGGCGTGGCAAGCCTATACCACCCTTGACCAACAATGTGACTGGGTGCTGGTCGAGGGAGTCGGCGGGCTGGGGTCACCCATTACGGCGGAGCTGACAGTGGCAGACCTAGCGGCGGATTGGCGGCTACCGCTATTGATTGTGGTCACGGTACGGCTAGGGGCCATTGCCCAGGCTGTCGCAAATGTCGCCCTAGCGCGCCAACATAACCTCAATCTGCGGGGCATTATCCTTAATCACAAACAGTCCCTGTCCCCTGAAGAATCGTTACAACTTGCCCCGCCGCCGCTCCTAGAGTCGCTCACGCAAACACCAGTTCTAGGAACTTTGCCTTATCTCAGTGATCCAACGGAGCCGACGCAGCTTGCCCAGGCGGCTCGCCAGCTCAAGCTTTCAGCCATTTTTCCGCAGGCTTTTTGGATGGGAAAGGGGTTGCATAGGGTCACCCTGGAGAATGGTTAATATTCAGCAAAAGCACTTAAAGGTACCTGCGGTTTCACGGAGATTGTGGAACTCTATAGTTAAAATAGCGACAATAATCTCGTAAGATTTACGTAAGATTTTTAGAGTTGTCTATTCGTACTGCGGTGTGCCCCCGCCGCTAACGCTTGAGCTTGCTTCACGGTCTTACAGGTTCATTGCCCGTCTTTAGTCGTTGAGATTGCCCTAGTGGTGCTCATGCTATTGGTTACCAGAACTTACATTTCACAAACCGCCGTTAATACTGTTTAGCAATGTCTTTGCCGATTCGGGCGCTGCGGCTCTGGCTGCGCGTCGTCAAGCGTTGGTTTAAAACCAATGTGGGGCTAGGTCTTCATACAACTGCGTCTCATCGCTCGACCCTTTGGGCTGCCATGGCTCAGCACGATGTTCATTTTCGTGCGGTTTATCAGCAGGCTGGGGTGGGTATCAGCCAGGTCGATTTGACCACTGGTCGCTATATCAGTGTCAATCAGCGATTTTGCGACATCGTGGGCTACACCGAAGCTGAGCTACTGCGAATGAGCTACCGCGACATTACCCATCCCGATGATGTGGCCCTTAATTCGGCAGATCGAGGATCTCTGCTCAGTGGTCGGGCCCAAACCTGCTCTGCTGAAAAGCGGTATATCCATCGTGACGGCACCATTCGCTGGGTCAAGCTGAATATCTCAGTGATCTTTGATGACCAAGGCCGTCCGCTGATTGATTTGGGTGTCGTTGAGGACATAAGCGATCGCAAGCGAGCGGAGGCAGCGCTATCCGATTACAAGCGTCAGCTTGAAACACTGGTGAGCGAGCGCACCATGGCCCTGGAGCGGGAAATGCAGGTGCGCGACACAGTGGAGCAGCAGCTGTTCCAGGAGCAGGAGATGGCCCAGGTCACCCTGCATTCCATTGGGGATGGCGTGATTACAACGGATGCCCATGGCCGAGTGGATTATCTGAACCCTGCAGCAGCGAAGCTGACGGGCTGGACGCCGGAAACGGCTCGGGGGCGAAGACTCGGATCGGTTTTTCAGGTGGTTGATGAGTGCGATCGCACCCCGCTACCGACGCCGATTCAAAAGCTGACTCACACCCCCCAACGGCACTATCCAGACGCCTATCCGCTACTGCTAGCCCGCAACGGCAAAGAGTACGGTATCGCCTGGTCCGTTGCCCCCATTCATAACCGAGACCAGCAGATTATCGGGGCGGTGTTGGTCTTTCGCGACGTGACCCCGTCTCGCCGCCTGACGCAGAAATTATCCTGGCAGGCTACCCATGATGCGCTCACGGGCCTCGTCAACCGCCAGCAGTTCGAGCACACTATCGTTGACCACCTACAGTCCCTGAGCGACGTCGAAGAGACGGGAGCCGGGAGCGCAACGACGTCCCATGTCCTGTGTTTTTTGGATCTAGACCGCTTCAAGGTTGTCAATGATACCTGCGGTCATGGTGCCGGTGACGAGCTCCTCAAGCAGATTGCCAAAGTGTTTGAGTCCCAAATCCGCACCAGCGACGTGGTTGCCCGCCTAGGGGGAGACGAATTTGGCATCCTCTTAAAGGACTGCTCTCTGCAGCAGGCCAAAATTATCGCAAATAATCTGAGGGAAACGGTCCACGGGTTTCGCTTTGTATGGGGTGAACGGGCCTTCAGCATTGGGGTCAGCATTGGTTTGGTCACACTGGATGACCCCAGCCGCAGCCTCGTGGAGGTGATGAGTGCGGCAGATACGGCCTGCTATGCCGCCAAGGAGAGCGGGCGCAACCAAATCCATGTGCATCGCCCAAGCGACAATGAAATCGCTAAACAGCACAGCAAACGGCAATGGAGCCTGCAACTTCGAAAGGCCTTAGAGACCAATAGCTTTCAGCTCCACTGGCAACCCATTGTGCCGTCGATTCCAACGGAAGAACCGGTCCGCTATCGCGAGATTCTGCTGCGGATGGTCGATGGCGAGGGCGAATTGGTGATGCCTGGCGCCTTTATGCCCGCTGCCGAGCGCTACGGGCTCATGCCAGATATTGATCGGTGGGTGGTGCAGGCCTTTTTAGCCCACTGCCGCTACCTGCCACCGGCCGACATGGCTGGGCAAGTGTACACCTTGAACCTGTCTAGCATTAGCGTGAGAGACCGCTGCTTTGTCGACTGGCTGCGAGACCAGCTTCTCCAGCAACCCGATTTGGCCCGTCAGCTGTGCTTCGAAATTTCTGAAACAAACAGTGCCGGTGACTATGGCCAGATCGTGGACTTTATGATGGCGCTTAAGCCCTTGGGTTGCCGATTTGCGCTGGATGATTTTGGCAGCGGCGTCTACTGCTTTAAGTCTTTGCAGCAGTTACCGATTGACTATCTCAAAATCGATGGGTCGTTTATCGGTGCTATTGCAAAAAGTGCAGAGGCTTACGCCATTGTGGAAGCAATTCACCATGTGGGGAAGTCCATGGGACTGCAGACAGTGGCTGAATCTGTGAACGACCTCGCCGTCCGCAACTGCCTCCAGGAAATCGGCGTAGACTATGTCCAAGGCTATGTGCTGTCACCGCCTCACCCGATCCAGAGTAAACAGGTTTCACAAAACCTGGCTCGGTAAAACCTTTGGTCAGCGGGAAAGCTGTGTGTAGAAAACGTTCTGTTCATTCCGAAGAAATGGCTTATGGCCTTTACCCTAGCCCCCAATACGCCTGTGGGGGCAGCGCACCTTCGCCCCTCTGTCAGACGGCTGCAGCCGCAGCTCGTCGAGTGGCGGCGCACCTTACACCAACGGCCTGAATTGGCCTTTGAAGAGGTCAAAACGGCTGCCCTGATTGAAAAGCTCTTGACGGAATGGGGCGTCAGCTACACCTCAGGGATTGCAAAAACCGGTATCGCGGCCACGATTGAGGGACGACGTCCAGGCCCTGTATTGGCGATTCGCGCCGACATGGATGCCTTACCGATTCGAGAACTGAACACGGTGCCCTATCGGTCTCAGCACGAGGGCAAGATGCACGCCTGTGGACATGACGGCCATGTTGCGATCGCACTGGGCACTGTCCATCATCTGCACCACCAGAACGACTTTGCCGGGACGGTGAAAGTCATCTTTCAGCCCGCAGAGGAGGGGCCTGGCGGGGCGCAGCCGATGATTGAAGCGGGGGTCTTGGAAACTCCCCACGTCGATGCCATCATTGGCCTGCATCTGTGGAATAACCTACCGCTAGGGACCGTTGGTGTTCGGAATGGCCCCCTGATGGCGGCCACCGAATATTTTCACTGCACTATTACCGGGCGTGGCGGACATGGGGCGATTCCCCACCAAACCGTGGATGCCATCGTCGTCGCCGCAGAGATAGTAGGGGCCGTGCAAACCATCGTGTCGCGGAACATTAGCCCCCTAGAGTCAGCCGTGGTCACCCTCGGCGAGTTTCATGCCGGGACAGCCGTCAACGTCATTGCCAATAACGCCCGTTTGAGTGGCACAGTACGTTACTTCAATCCGGATTACAGCGATCTGATTCCCCAACGGTTAGAGCAGATCATCAGCGGCATCTGCCAAGCCCACGGCGCCAGCTACGACCTGGACTATCGCAAACTGTATCCGCCGGTGGTCAACCATCCTGAGATCGCCGATTTAATCCGAGGGGCAGCTCTGTCTGTACTGGAAACGCCCGCCGGAGTCGTCCCCAATTGCCAAACGATGGGGGGCGAAGATATGTCATTCTTTCTACAGGCGAGACCCGGTTGCTACTTCTTTTTGGGGGCAGCCAATCCCAGTCTCAGCCTGGCCTATCC
>JBCBOC010000441.1:0-4264 GCA_039821475.1 Cyanobacteria bacterium J06632_22
CCAACTCGTCTACAATTCCGGCCACTAGGCCTAGGTGATCCAGATTCGCTATCTGCAACGCTCGTTTCCACTGTCGTGAGGGCTCGAATCACTCTACGACAATGCACCCTTGCTATCTACTGTCAACCTGCGGAATGTAGGATGATTAACTTCGTCGCAGTGCCAAAAACCGTTCTCCACGCTGAAAGTTTTGTACCCTAGCCTCCTATAACCTGGCGTCCACAACCTAGGCGAAGTCGAACGGGTTCGCCTCGTATCTTTGCGAAGGTGCTAGCACTGACGCATTTCAACGCTGACTCAATTCATTCGCATTAGCACCGTTAATAGAACGGGATTTAGGGGCGACATTCGCTGATAGCGCCCGACCTGAGTCGACTGTGACAGATTGACCTCTAAATGCGATTGAGACCATCGCACTGTCGCTGAGACCTCGCGGTCTTGCCCCCTTTGGTGTAGCCAATTCATCAGCTGAGTTTGGCTTTCCAAGGTAGTTGTGGCCACAACAATGCGTCCCTCGGGTAACAACCGCACCGCCAGATGGTCCAACAGCGTTGTCAGCTGCCCACCGTGGCCACCGACAAATATCCGATGCGGATTCGGCAGCGAGGTTAAGGCGTCGGGTGCAGCCCCCGCCACAGGAGTGACCTGTGGCGTTGCAAACCGCTGAATATTAGTTTGGATGAGCTGAATCCCAGCGGCCGATTTTTCAATCGCATAGACACGGCTGCAGGGAGACAGTCGGGCAATTTCGATACTGACGGACCCAGTCCCCGCACCGATATCCCAGACAACTTGGTCGGGGCGTAGATCTAGCTCGGCTAACGTGAGGACTCTCACCGGCCGTTTGGTCATCAGACCGGGTCGATCTTCAAATCGGGCAAATTGGTCGTCTGCTAAGCCTAAGCGGGTTGGGGTAGCGTCGGGCTGTGACGGGTGTCGCTGTAGAACCCAGAGATGCAGCGGTGCGACAGTCGCCGGTAGATTCTCCTCTTCGTAACACTGGACATTCTCCTGGGGACTCCCCAGATTTTCACAGCAGCAGACGCGGTAACCCCAGGGCGAATCGGCAACCATCGCTGCGATCGCAGCTGGCGACACCTGCGGATCGCCAATCACCGCAATCGTTGCTTGCCCCTGGTGTAGCGCTGTCCGTAGCGGTTCAGCGCTACGACCATGGATGCTGACAACACAGGCCTGCTGCCAGGGGATGCATAGTCGACTAAAGGCCAGCTGCACCGCACTGACGTTGGGATGAAAAGTCAGCTGTTCCGCGGGGATTGCCGTTAACAGCAAGCGACCAAGCCCGAAGAATAACGGATCGCCAGAGGTCAGAATCGTAATTTTGGGGCAGTTGGGTTGGGCAAGTTGGTCCTGGAGTTGCCGCAGCAGGGCTTGCAGGTTGCCCAATGGCCAACGCTGGGCCAGATGGGTCGGGAAACGCGCCAGCTGTCGATCAACGCCCACCAAGATCTCGGCTTGGTCGATGGCCTCACGGGCCGATCGGGTCAGGCTTTCTGGCCCCTCCAACCCCATACCCACGATATGGATCATGGGGTCGGTCATGGACCTGTCCTTCGCCAGCTGTCAATCAATAGCGCGTTCATTAGGGCCGCAGCGACCCCCGAACCGCCTTTGCGACCGGCAATGCGGATCTGAGGCACCGCGCAATCCGCCAGGGCTTGTTTGGCTTCTAGCACATTGATAAAGCCAACGGGAGCACCAATCACCAACGCTGGGGTAACGTGCCCCTGACAAATCTGATGGCACAGGGCCAACAGCGCCGTTGGTGCGTTACCAATGACGTAAATACCGTGGGGATAGGTTCTACAGCAGGCTAGTAACCCTGTTTCTGTCAAAGTCTTGCCTGGGAGGGGACGTTCGGCCTGGTGCAGTGCGGTAATGATGGTAGGGGCAAAGGTTGCCGCCGCTACCCGCTGAATGCCCATTGTGACCATGCTCACGTCTGTCACAATGGGCTGCCCCGTCTGCAAGGCAGCACAACCCCGGGCGATCGCATCCTCGCTGAGTTCGAGGAGATTCGCGTAATCAAAATCCGCTGTTGCATGAATCACCCGTTGAATCAGGGCATACACCTCAGGCGTAAAACCGTGATTCCCCATCTCGCGGTCAATGACGGCAAAGCTCTGGGTGACAATGGGATGATCGATATACGCTGACACCCGGTTTAAACGCTCTCTACAACATCAACAATCCGCCTCGCCCCGGCGACCATCCCTTGGCCCCCTATTTTTGCCCCTAGCAGGAAGGACTAAGGCGCAGAAACCGGCGCAGCGAGCTGAGCAATCAACGGTTCTTGTAGGGATTGCACCTTACCGGCGACCACTGATGCCATGTAGTCCCGCAGTCGCTGTCCCTGGGTTTCGTTAGGCACATAAATCTGATTACTCTGCTTGGTAAACAGGGGGGCCGCGGTCAACGCCTGGTAAGTTTCCACCGCTGCGCTGTTGGCACTAATCCAGGGTCGGTCGGAGGGCGTCGGCACTAGCCCTGGTGGTAGATGCCCCTCCAACAGCGCCAGAATATGGAGCTGACAGGCTTTGGTATTAATACCGCGCTGTTCCAGCAGATGCATGATACCGCTCACGGGTAGTGGCTGCTGAGGGAAGACCCGCAGCAACTCCATCAGTAGAAAATAATCGCTGTACTGATGACGGGTGATATCCAACACCTGAGGATATCGAGCCAGGTTTACAAGCCCATAGGCGACCCGGCTACAGCTTTGGGGCCGGTCGCTGGCGTAGGTATCTTGGATGATGGTGGCATTTGGAAATTTCTGGCGTAACCAACGGGCAATGGCCGGCAGGGAAGCCGACCCGCCGGTACAGACGACTTGCTTCATCGCCTGGGCCGAGATCCCCTGTTGGCTAAGCAACACGTTTAAGTGACGGTTGATGCGCTGGATGTAGGGCAAGAAAATTCGGCTTTCCAAGTCGCGCCGCCGCACTAGCCAGCGCTGGCTCCCCAGATCGAGTTGGAACTGAGACTGGTGCTGCAAAATCAGTTTAAGGTGCTGCGCGGCTTCTAGCAGACTCAGCCCTAGCGGCGAGCTTTGCAGTCGCTGCTGGAGACGGTGTCGATCGGCTAGGGCGGTTTCGCCCGCCGCTGGCAGCGTCAGTTCCTCTAGCTGTAGGCTTTCCCAACGGCCATCTGCTTCTGCCGGCAGTTCTGCACGCCAGGACCAATCCTGCCCCGCGGTCTCCTGGTCACCCGTCAGTGGCTGTCGCACGCCTTCCGCGGCCAGCAGCTGACAAATAATATCTTGGTCTAGGCCATGCCCAGCATAGGGAAAGCTGCGTTGGCCAAAATCAGCATAGCTCAGCTGACCGCCAGATTCGGGCAGATCAACCAGCGCCAGCTCAGTGAGCGTGGCCCCTGCACTAATCGCCAGAGTCGCGCCCTGCCAGTTGCAGTTATACAGGCTGGGCTGGCGCACGGTAGCCGCAACGCTCTCCGCCTTGGGATCCGGTAACCCCGACAGGAGAGTTGCGATCGCATCTTCAATAAAGAAAATCTGTTCTACCCGGCTCACTAACCCCGCCGCGAGTACCGCCTCACGCAGGTTAAAGCTATAGGTGTCTGGCCAGTTCGTGGGGTATCCCACCACCACCGCCTGCAGCGATTGCAGCGCCTGCGAAAAGTCCACCGGCTCCAGACCGACCGCTTCACAGCGCAGCGGCGCAGCCATATCGCCTCTGCACTGCGTCAACAACTGCTGCAACGCCTGCTGAATTTTTGCCAGGGACAGCGTCGTGGTGTCAGACCATTGCAGTTGGGGCGCAGCCTCTCCCCCCGCCTGATAAGGGACGGCTGCCTTTAGCAACGGTTTTATCCCCGTCAGCAGAACGCCCTCAGCGTCAGGCTGCTGCGCCTGCGCCCAGGCCACCTGCCCCACCGGTATCGCCCCCAGCTCTGTCACTGCTGGATCCAGCGCCCCCTCAGCGGCCGATAGCCACATTGTCATGGGCAGTCGGAACCATTTCTCCTCAGCCTCAGCCGTGAGCCAATAGAGCGGATAAACCTGCCCGGTGGAACGGTCCATTAGTACCGCCGAGAGTCCAGTGGTACCAATATCCAACCCCAGACACCAGACCGGACGGGCAGCATCACCCTCCATCGATGCATCAGTGTCCCCGCCTATCGGGTCACGATCAACCGCATTACCCTCAGAAAAACTATCGTCGAATCCCGCAAAAAGATCCGCCTCTGCCGCCTCTGTGGCTGCATCTGCTGGGAGGGCGTCTGC
>JBCBOC010000797.1:0-1985 GCA_039821475.1 Cyanobacteria bacterium J06632_22
CCAGTAGTTGTACCCAGTTCACCCCATATTTACACCTTTATTCAAGTGGTCTGCCGGTAACTATTTTTGATTTCGAGTCAGTATATTCCGAATAATGAGCGCCGTTTAACGGGACAACCTGTGCAATCTACTACGCTGAACAAACTTTCTCGCCAGGGTGATGCAACTGCGATCGCAACGGTCATGAACCGAGCTTTCCAGCCCCACGGCATTAGCGTCAAAGTGAAGATTAAAGCTGACCGACTCAAAATCTTGTTGGAGGCCCAGCAGGTGCCTAACCGACAAAGATTTGTTCCCCTGGTGGCAAAGGGCATCAAAACGGTCCCGCTCAATGATTGCAAAGTCTATGTGTATGGGCGGCAGCGCGGTAGTGCCACCATCGCTTGGGTTGCGGCCATCGACCATTGCGAGACACGGTATCTGCGGGTCGGTAGCCCTGCTGCAACTGCCATGGCAGCCTCCACCGCCTCCCTCGCATCCGAGACAGATTCAGCGCCAGACTTATCTGCAGCCCGGCTCACCGAAGAGCACCTGATCCGTCAGATCTACCTTGAAATCAGCCAGCGCCTTGCGATCGAAAAAATTTCAGGCCTCTCGACGGTCAGCGACATTGAAATTGAAGGCCATGATGTTCTAGTCACCTTTGAAACCCGCGAAACCCTTGACAGCCGAGCCTTAGCTGCTTTAGTGCGTCAAGCTACACGGACCCTAGACGCGAGCACCCTTAAAATCGCCCGACTCTATCAACGCCACCCCAGGACACAGCGCTCTTTACCGATTCGCGAGATCTTACTCAATGACGCCCCGAATTCACCCAAGGCGGCGAACGGCGTTCACGCAAAATTTAAAGGCTTTGACGACGATAGCTTGCATAGCTTTGAACGACTCACTGACGCCCCCGCAGCAACGCCTGCGGCGCCGGCACCACGGCTCAAGCTATGGCTCAAACGGCTCCATTGGGGGCTATTGGGTCTCGTTGGCCTGAGCATTGTGCTGACCGCTGCGGGTTTGTTTTCTCCCTTAGTCCTAAGCTTGATTCTGGGGAGTACTTTGATTCTTTGGCAGGTCTCACGGCACTTAATACGGTCCTAGGTGAAAAAGGCCAGTAAGGTAGAATCTGTAGCCTGACTTGCTGATATCGCCTTATGCTAAAACAACGGGTCGTAACTGCCCTCAGCACAATCATGGTGGCTGCGATCGCAACTGCCTGCAATCCCAACACGCCGACAACCTCCGAGGCGGCAGACACCACGCTCAAGCTGCTTTACTGGCAAGCTCCAACGATTCTTAATCCCCATATTTCCAGCGGGTTCAAAGACGCCGAAGCCAGCCGCATTACCCTAGAGCCCTTGGCCAGCTTTAACGCCTCGGGGGAACTGATTCCCTTCCTCGCGGCTGAGCTGCCATCCCTAGACAATGGTGACGTTGCTGCCGATGGCACGTCTGTGACTTGGCGACTCAAACCAGATGTGACCTGGTCCGACGGTACCCCGTTTACCGCGGCCGATGTCGTCTTTACCTACAATTTCATCACCGATAGCGACGTGGGGGCCGTTACCGCCGGCACCTACGAGAATGTTGCTGCGGTTGAAGCGCTGGATGACCACACCGTTAGAATCACCTTCAAAGCTGCTAACCCTGCATGGTCCTTGGTGTTTACGGGCACTGAAGGCATGATTCTGCCTGCCCATGCCTTTGCCGAGCGCACGGGGACAGCGCTGCGAGAAGCCCCTGCTAACCGTGCACCCGTTGGAACCGGTCCTTACCAAGTCGTCACGTTTCGTCCCGGTGATGTCGTCGTTTACGAGCCCAACCCAAACTATCGGGATGCCGATACCTTGGTCTTTGAGCGGGTAGAACTCAAGGGGGGTGGCAATGCTGCCTCCGCCGCGCGGGCCGTTCTCCAAACCGGCGATGCTGACTTTGCCTACAACATTCAGGTGGAGGCCCCGGTCCTCAAGCAGCTCGAATCCGCGGGTCAGGGG
>JBCBOC010000449.1:0-4214 GCA_039821475.1 Cyanobacteria bacterium J06632_22
CGGCGATGGGGGCTTTGCCATTCCGTTAGCAAAGCGGCTCAAGATTCCGCTAGTCGTCACTTTCCACGGCTATGACGCCACCTGGACCCATCCTAAACGGGGTCTGCAGTGGGGCGATCTGCTCACCCAGCGGGGTCGCTTCTTTAGGACCCTATTACTCGAAAAGCGGACAGCGACGTTCACCGCCGCAACGCG
Organism: Cyanobacteria bacterium J06632_22; assembly: GCA_039821475.1. Classification (GTDB taxonomy): domain Bacteria; phylum Cyanobacteriota; class Cyanobacteriia; order Phormidesmidales; family Phormidesmidaceae; genus CAWUKV01. Next base: position 196 of record JBCBOC010000449.1, read on the forward strand.
GATTATTGCCGTTTCCAGCTTTATTCGCGATTGCCTGCTCAAACTGGGCTGCCCCGCAGAAAAAATTACCGTCCACTACATCGGCATCGATACGGACCTGTTCCACCCCGATCCAGGAGTTGAACGAGAGCCGGTGGTGCTGTTTGTGGGCCGCCTCACGGAAAAAAAAGGCTGCGAGTACCTAATTCGGGCCATGGCCCGGGTGCAGCAGTCTCATCCCGAGGCGCGGCTGGTCATCATTGGGGAGGGGCCGTTGCGATCGCAACTGACAGCCTTGGCCCAACATAGCCTGAAAAACTGCACCTTCCTCGGCGTCCAGCCCCCCGCCAGCGTGCGCGACTGGATGAACCGGGCTTATTGCCTCTGCGGCCCCAGCATTACCGCGGCCTCCGGCGACGCGGAAGGCCTCGGTATGGTGTTTGCCGAGGCCCAAGCCATGGCACTCCCCGTGGTCGCCTTCGCCAGCGGTGGCATTCCTGAAGTTGTGCAACACCAACAAACAGGACTACTGGTTTCCGAAAAAGACAGCCCAGGCTTGGCCGCCGCCATTACCACACTGTTTGAGTCTCCCGCACAGCGCAACATCTATGCCCAGGCAGGCATACAGCATATCCACCAAACGTTTAACCTCAAGCAAAACACTCAAAAGCTAGAAGAGATTTACGACCAGGTCAGGCATCAATATTCAATTGCTGAACGCGGCGCTTGAGCTGCCGCAACACCGGCCGTAGGCCAGGGACAGAAGAAACCAACAGCTCTAGGCGAATACGCTTGACCTGCTCAGCTGAATTCAGCGCATCGGGAAAACTCTTTAGCAGATGTTGCACGCTCTGCCGCTCGCCGCGGGTGCTGAGGCGATAGGCTGCAATCAGTGCATACTGCGTCAGAATCGCCTCTAGGGTACTGCGGTAGTCCGGTGGACAGTGCTGGCGGATCTTGACCGGGTCCAATAACATCGGCCAAGACGGACAAACCGTCCGCTCCCATACCGCTAAGTCAGACGCCTCGGTGTGATACCACATGAGGGGTTCCGGGCTTCGGTAAATGGGATAGTTGAGAATCACCTGGAGCCACAGATACACATCCTCACCATAGTTGCAGCCGTGCTTACTGTAGAAGCCGCCTAATTGCTGCAGTACAGAACGTTTACAGACCATAGTGCCCATCAACAACAGGTCTAAATTTGGCTTGTAATGGCGTGGCGATAGCATGGTTGGCAAACGCCAAACGCCTGGCTGGATACCAGATTGGGCCCACTGGGCTGCCCAGTTTGCCTGGTTTGGCCCTCGCAGGTGACCGCACACTGTCAGCGCACAGTCGGGATGGGCATCGAGATAGCCTACCGACTGCTCTAAGAAGGTAGGTAGCCATTCATCATCCGCGTCTAGAAACGCGACGTAGGGGGACTGCGCCACAGCCATACCTCGGTTCCGCGCCCCCCCCGGCCCCGTATTGGCCTGCCGAATAAGGCGAATACGAGTATGATTCAGCAACTCAACTCGCCGGGGACCGTCATCGGTCGACCCATCGTCCACCACGATGATTTCCGTCGGCAGGCGGGTCTGCGCCAGGATAGAGTTCAGGGTTCTCTCAATGTAAGGGGCCTTATTGTAGAGCGGCACCACCACACTGACAGGAACAGGGGGCAATGGGCTCGTGGGAGCCGCACCCTGTTCTTGGATAGTAACCGTGGGGGCAGGATGTCGCATGGTCTCTACATATCATCTCTACATAGGGAGCGGCGCTGGGGGCTGACCAGCCGCTGGGGCGATCGATAGGCGACCTAGCGCCGTTTGAATCTGCTGATTAACAGCAGGCCAGCCGTAGTGAGCCAGAAAAAGTCGATGGGCCATGGCCGCTAACGCTTGGGCCTGTGGTGGGGCGTGCAGTAGACGTTGAATCGCATCCACCATTGCGGCGGGCGTTTCCCTGAGCAGTAGATGTTTGCCGTCCTCGACAGCCAACCCTTCAGCGCCCTTAGCGGTGCTAATAACCGGGCAGTGTGCCGCAAAAGCCTCTAGCAGCTTGAGTCGAGTACCACTCCCCCGCTGTAGCGGCACCACCATCAGACTCGCAGCGGCTAAGTAGGGCTTAACATCGTCCACGCGCCCGGTAACTATAACATCGGGCTGTTGCTGCGCTAGCTGCTGTAGCGGCACCGTCGGCTCGCACCCCACCAGTAGAAGACGACAATCGGGAATCATCGCCTTGACCGCAGGGAAAATATCTCGCAGCAGAATCTCGGCAGCCTCAGCATTAGGCGCATAGGAAAAACGTCCCAAATACAACAGCGTCGGCGCCTCCCCTTGACAGTCTGAGGGCTGTGGCAAAGCCTGCAAATTCTGGTAGTCCAGTGGATTGACACCATTGGGTACCAGGCAGGTTTGAACCGTGTCTTTGGTACTAGGATACAGCCGACCGAGGCCGTCAATGTCTTGCTGACTGCACATCCATACCTGATCGGCCCGCTGAACGAACTGTTCTTCGATGTAGCGAATTTTCTGAAGTTTTAGCAGCGCCATTGCCGAGCGGTCCGGATATCGGCTGTCATCCCCTTCCACGTTAGGGTCATCTAGGATTATAGGGCAGCCCCACTGCCTGAGGATGGGCAAATATCGGAACAGCCAGATCTCTTCAACAATAATTAGGGTCGGCTGGAACGCCTTGAGTGTCGCCTTGAGCTGTTGGGCAATTGAGGCACTGTACAGCCAATCTGCTCGCGCATTGCCGTCTGGCCGCCATCGCCATAGGCGACGTTGAATCTTTTCCCAAGCGGTACGCTGAGGTGTCGATAAATCGTGATGATGCCAAAGGGCGAACTGAACAGGCAGCTGATCGCAGGCTGCGCCTTTATAAATTGAGAAAAGGCCAACGGCACCGTAGGCGCGCATTAGATTAATGTTCTGCCAGTTTCTCAATGACACCCCTCCTGCCGGAGGATAGAGGTCAGTTTGCAGAAGAAAGAGCGTGCGATAGGTCATAGTGACATTGTTGGTTTAATGTTGCATTTGTCACGTTGTTAGGGGGAGCGCCCGAGTCCTATGAAGGTTGGTTATTTGCACCTGACCCAATCGCCAACCCTGCCGCTGAGCGGTGTAACGCGCTATGGCCAAAAATTGGCAGCGGCGGCTAGCCAGCGAGATAACCTGACGGTGTTCGAAGCTCACATAGGCCTATCTCCAGGGGTAGTAGATCTATCTCAACAGCTTTCCCGGGCCGCTAAAACCCTCGCGGCAACCGCCGTGGTTCATGTGCAGTATAGCCAGTTTGTCTGGCATGAACAGATCTTAGATTGGCTTCAAACCCTCCCGATACCGGTTGTGGTCACCCTGCATGACCTGCACCCTCATTTGTACCCCCCGGGACATTGGGGACAATTGCTCTGGCAGGCTAATCAGCAGCAGCGCGCCCGGTCTGGCGGACGCAGCCTGTCGTTGCGGAGTACCGGGCAACAGTTCTACAAATATTGGTGCGATCGCACCGCCTTGGCCGCCCTGGGCACCGCCGTCGACCGGCTTTTAACCTGCCACAGAATTGAAGCGCAGCGGGTCCAGCAAGTGACCGGCAACCAGCGGGTGCAGGTGATTCCCCATTTTGTTGAACCGCGAGCCCCCTTACCTACCCCAGCCGCAGCCAAGGCAGCCTTAGGATTACCGACCACAACGCCGATTGTCACCCTCCAGGGGTTTATTTACCGCACCAAAGGCCACGAACTGGCCGTGCGAGCACTGGCGCACCTGCCCCACCTGCATCTGGTGTTTGCTGGGGGGGCCGTACCGGGCAACGAGGCCTTTCTAGCTGCGCTACAGACCCTTGCCCAGACGCTGGGCGTAGCTGAGCGTTTGCGGGTCACTGGCTACCTTAGCGACGATGACCTGGACCGTTACCTGGCCGCCAGCGATCTGGCGATTTGCCCTTTCCAGGCCCTCTCGGCCTCCGGCTCCCTATCCACCTGGATTGCGGCCGGCACCCCTATTTTAGCCGCCGATCATCCCCAGATTCACGACTACAACGCCCTA
>JBCBOC010000704.1:0-2591 GCA_039821475.1 Cyanobacteria bacterium J06632_22
CTACGTAAGGTTGCCGGATATACTCACCGTAAGCCCGCGAAATGGTGGTGGTGGCCTCAGTCAGCGTCAACCCCGCTACCGTCACTCGCCCCACTAGCGGCAGCTGCAAACTACCGTCAGACAGCACCTCAAAACTGCCCGTATAGTTGGGGACGTTAAAGACCTCAACCTCAATTCGATCGCCGCTGCCCAAGCGATAATCAAGGGAAACCGGCCGCTGCGACGCCACCGTCGCAGCCCCATCGGAGGCGCGGACAGCGGGTGCCAACGGGGGCAGATCGGCTCGAACAGGGAAGGCACCAATCAGCAGTATCAGCCCCGTCCACAGCCCTGACCAGCACCCATGGGAAAAATTCTGTCTAGAAGGAGAAAGGAAGGACATACTGCCGTTTTGAAAAAATATGGCCTGGGTCACGCGGCTTTAGCCTCTGGATGTTGCTATTCCTCAAGTGCAAAGCACGTCGTGATCGACAGCCCAACCTTGGCGCGGGCTGCAACCGTTTCGGACGTCTTTATCGGCCAGCCACGCTCACTACCCTGAAGTCCACTTATTTAGTGAGCCCATGCAGTACAGCATGATTCACAAACTGATTCTGAATTCGTGGCGCGGCAAGCCTCAGGCGCGGCCGCTTAGTCGCTTTAACTCTTGAGGCGTGAGCCGTAGGTGACCAGCGATATCGATTCATTTTTTGCTGAAGCAGCAGATAGAAAAAAGCCGTGTCCTCTAGCAGGTAACGCCGCCATAGCCGCCCCGGCTCCTGGCTCATGCGATACAGCCATTCCAGGCCCAGTTCACTCACCCAAGCAGGGGAACGCTTCACATTACCCGCTTCAAAATCCAGAGTTGCCCCGACGCCCATAAAGACCTTGACCCCCGGCAGCTGGTGGCGGTAACGGTGGATCCACTTCTCCTGTTTCGGTGCACCCACCCCTACCGCCAGCACAGTGGCACCAGATTGGTTAATCATCTCAACGACTCGCTGACATTCGGCTTCGTCCTTTTCAAAGCCATAGGAGGGCGAATGAGCAGCCACAACCAGCTCTCGACCGGCCTTTTTGTTGATGCGGCGCATCGCTTCAGCAGCCACGCCTTCCGCCGCACCGAGCAAAAAGATTTTGACGCTGTCGTCGTGCTTGTAGTAGTCGCAAAATTGAGGAAACAGGTCTGAACCCGAGATCTTTTCTTGAACCGGCGTACCGAGGAAACGGGCGGCATACTTCAAAATTTGACTGTCGCAAACCCGATAATCTGCAGCGCTGTAAGCCTGATAAAAGTCACGATCGCCCTGAAGCTTCATCAGATGATCGACGTTGGTCGTATAAACGACGCCGCCATCGGCCAGCTTAGCCATCAGCTGATCGCTGGAGAGGTTATCAATGCTGACATTGAGGACCTGAACCGTCTTTTTTTGGGTAGTGCGTGCCGCTGTTTTCATGCCTGATTCTCTCGAAATATATTGCCTGATGCTGCGCTGTTCGATGCGTTGTCTGATGGATAACTGAGGAAAAATCTAATCCGCGTCCAGTTTGAGACCTGTCGCGCGCGCTAAATCAAACCCGTCATGCGGGTTGCCGCTAATAGGCCCCTTGTCGGTTGAGCACAACCCCTACCGTCTTAACGAGGAGTCGTAAATCGTAGGCCAAAGACCACTTACGCTGGTAAGCCAAGTCCATTTGGACAATGCGGTCAAAATTGCTGACCGAGGAACGCCCCCGGACCTGCCATTCACCCGTGAGACCCGGCTTCACGCGCAGCCGCTGGAGATGGTGCGGCTGATAGGCTGCGACCTCTTCTGCCGTGGGGGGGCGGGTCCCCACCAGACTCATCTCTCCCCGTAATACATTGATGAGTTGCGGCAGCTCATCCAAGCTGGTAGACCGAAGAAAGCGACCCACTCGGGTGATACGCGGGTCATTTTGATTTTTGAAAATCTGTCCGCTGGCTTCATTTTTGACCAACGCTTTAAGCCGGTCCGCCTGGGCAACCATGGAGCGAAACTTGTAAATCGTAAAGGGCTTACCGCCCAAACCAATGCGCTGCTGTCGGTAAATGACTGGGCCAGGCGTGTCGAGTCGAATTGCGATCGCAATCGGTCCGTAGCATACGCCCAACACCAGTACCCCCAACAGGGAGAGTGCAACGTCAACGACGCGCTTGCCCATAGATACTGCAGAAGGATGAAAGTCGTACTGGAGCCGAAGGGAACTGGAAACCATATCGATTGCTAAAACCTGATGCCGTTTGGAAGCGCCGAATCACTGAATGCTGTACCCCGCGTTAAAGTCAGAGGCTGTCAAATGAATAGAAACAACTCATCGGACAAGGCCGTCTGTATCACTCAGTAAGTATCGTCCATGCTCAATCTTAATTATTACGAAGACAACCGATACCCGCACAGAGAAAATACACGGAGGCTTCAAGCTATCCTAATCTGCCAAAAAAACAACTTTTATTTGTCTATGAGACGAGTACTTAGGAATGAGGATTAAATAAAATCCATTCTTATGGTTGTTGAGGTAGTGCGACATAGTTCCACTTGGGCAAATATTCATCGAATCGAATCGGCATGTTCTCAAGAAAGGCCTCTGTC
>JBCBOC010000037.1:0-12022 GCA_039821475.1 Cyanobacteria bacterium J06632_22
CCCATGCCTAAGACAACGGCCAGCAGTAAGGGATTCAATTCTTGCAGGCCAAGTCGTTGACTCAAAAGGAGTGCCAGCCCTGCAATCAGACCAGCTAGAACGATTCCAGGGAGTAGGATTAGCCGCTGACTGCTAAACCACTGGGTCGCCTGCATTAACCGCAGATTCGACTTAAAAAAAGATTTCATCGGTCCTGATAGCGAGAAGGGACCTATTCACGACAGCCTTTACACATCACTAAGGAACATGAGAAGAAATTGCAGTCTCGAAAGTGACGTTGAGCCCGTCCGCAATTTTTCCAAAAACCTGGCTTAAAGGCGCATCTGGCAGCCTTAACGGTAAGGGCTCACCCGCATCACCCTGTTCACAAATGCGTGGATCGATAGGAATTTTACCCCAGAGCGGAACCGATAATTCTGTTGAGAGTTGCTGTCCACCACCTGAGCCAAAAATCGGGGTCGGCTCATCGCAATGGCCACAGCGCAAAAAGCTCATGTTCTCTATCAGCCCCAACACAGGTACCCCCACCTGCCGAAACATATGGATGCTACGACGAACATCTGAAACAGAAACCATTTGTGGGGTGGTTACCATCACCACCCCACAAATGGGACTTTCTTGAATGATGGTAATTTGCGCATCGCCCGTCCCGGGGGGCAGATCGATTAAGAGGTAATCCAGTACGCCCCAGTCTACTTCCTGAATAAACTGGGTAATAATCTTATGCAGCACCGGACCGCGCCAGGCCAAAGGATGGTCTGGCTCCGCCAACAGTCCCACGGACATCACCTTAATGCCATGTGCTTCTAGCGGCTTAAATCGCTGACCAGCAGCGGTGTCAATCACCTCCACATCGGCATGACCTAACCCCAACATTTGCGGCACATTGGGACCATAAATATCCGCATCTAGCAGGCCTACTCTCGCCCCCGTCTGGGTCAGCGCCGCCGCCAGATTCACTGCCGTGGTGGACTTGCCCACACCCCCTTTACCACTAGAGACAGCCAGTGTCGTCCGCACCCCAGGAATAGTACAAAGCTGAATGTAGGCCTTCTGACACCAGTCCAGATCCCCCAGGGCAAGCTGAGCCTGATCTCTTAAGCTGTGTTGATGGGTGCCAATATAGAGTCGCAGGTAAACATAGTTATCGACTACCCGTAGGTTACGCACCATGCCCAGGTCCACAATGTTGTTATGAAGGCTGGGCTCAACAACCTGCTTGAGGCAGTGAATCGCTGCCTGCTTGCGAGCCTCGGTCACAGGATTATCCGGTACGGCATCTGGGACCGCATGTGATTGTCGCGCAAAGGGCGAGTCGGAGTTAGGCATTAGACGGCTCCACCAATTGGTCCTGAATTTTTTGAATGGCTCGCTGCGAGAAAATCTGCACATCTCGATCGGGGTCGTCCAAGGTTTGCTGTAAAGCCGGGAGCACCTCTGGATTACCGATATTGCCTAGTGCGATCGCAGCATCCCGACGCACGTCCGAATACTCATCCGACAGCGACCTGATCAGAACTGGAATCGTCTCATCTGTCGCCACCTTTTGTAACGCCCGTGCCGTAAACTTTCGCACCTGCCAGTGAGCATCCCCCATCGCCTGGGTCAGAGCTGTCAGGGCCGCGTTTGTTGCATGCAGGTCAAGGGCCTGGGAGGCATTGCGGCGTACCTGCCAGTCTGCATCAGCAGTGAGAGCCTCGCATAGCATCGGTACCACGGCCTCATCGCTCAGATGCCCCAGAGTCAAAATCGCCGACCGGCGTACGTCCTCGTTGTCATCCTTCGCCAGGGGCAGCGCAGGCTCACAGCGCACCACCTGATTTAAATACCGCAACGTCACCACCGCGGCCTCTCGCAAGGCAGGACTCTCTGACTCAAAGAACGGGAGAATATAAGGCAAGGCCTGAGCATCATGGATCTTTCTCAACAAAATCAGGACGTTGAGCTGAACACTCTCATCATCCAACTGAATCGCATCCAACAGCTTAAGCAAATCGTCTGGGGCCACCAGCTCTTTTAGGGCCGATAGGGCCTCCTCTTGCACCTCTGGCGCTCGCTGCGAATCCAAACAGTTCAGTAAAGCAGGCACTACCGTTGGATTCGCCATTTCCCACAGCGCAGTGACGGCGATTTCTTGAACCTTAGGACTCTCGTCATTCAAAGACGCCACCAGCGCCTCAATGGCATCCTCATCCCCCAAGTGTTGCAGCGCCTTCGCGGCTACCAATCGATCATTCAAGTCCTCCGACTGCAGCATCTCTACCCACTGCACTACTTCCGGATCAATATCAGCAGTCATGAGAATTCTCCTTGCTAGCGCAACAGAAATGGAATTTGTACGGTGATCGCATTGGTGGGGCATTCCTTCTCACAGGGCAAGCAAAACCAACACTCGTCGTACTTCATGTAGGCCTTGCCTGTCTCAGGATTTTTCACCAGCACATCCAACGGACACACTTCGATACAGGCTGTACACTTTTCCAAACATTTCGATTCGTCAACAATTACGGGCACATCTACCCGCTGGGTCGCTAAAGCCATAGGTTAACTCTCTTGAGTAAAGAACAAAATTGTTGGGCATTACTAACGCACTGCCACGTCATACACTTCCTGTTGCAAATTCACCTCTACGATATAGGGCGCAACCGAACGTTTCAGCATTTCCATGTCCCCAGCCTCGGTCTTTCTCAAGTTCACATGGCAGAACCATTCCTCATCGTTCTTGTCGGGATAATCCAACCGATAGTGATACAGTCCCCAGCGACTTTCCTTTCGATACAATGAGGCCCTCGCGGCCATTTCCGCACAGTCGCGAATAAAGTGCACCTCCATACAGCGCATTAGCTCGTGGGGGTCGCGGGCCCCCATCAAGTCCAAGGTCTCGTGATAGCGCTCAAAGGCCGCTAAGCCAATGTCCATCTTGTTGGGCGACTTGGGGGGCTGCAGATAGTCATTCACATAGCGCCGCAGCTTGTACTCTACCTGAGTGTGAGGCACGCCATCTGGGCGATCCAGCGGCGCATAAATACGGGCCTGCTCCGCTGCTAGGAATTCTGGATCAGGCTCCACATGTTCCAGGCCCTGAACGTAGTCCATGGCATTGATGCCGGACAGACGCCCCGAAACAAACGCCCCAATCATATAGTTGTGGGGCACACTGGCCATGTCCCCCGCCGCATAGAGCCCCGGCACAGTGGTTTCAGCCTTGTCGTTGACCCACACGCCGGAAGCGCTGTGACCGCTGCACAGCCCAATCTCCGAAATGTTCATCTCCACACCGTGGGTGCGGTAGTTTTCTCCTCGCCCTTCGTGAAACCGCCCTCGGCTGGGACGCTCGTTAGACCACAGCACCCGCTCAATTTCAGAAATGGTGTCGTCGTCGAGGTGATACATCTTCAGATGCACCGGACCCTTGCCAGAATTCAGCTCTTTCCAAGTCTCCAGCATCATCTGACCGCTCCAGTAGTCGCAACTAATGAAGCGATTCCCCTCGGCGTTGGCCGTGTAGGCTCCAAAGGGACTGGCCACATAGGCACAGGCTGGACCGTTGTAGTCTTTGATCAGGGGATTAATCTGAAAACATTCGATATTGGTGAGTTCTGCCCCGGCGTGGTAAGCCATGGAGTAGCCATCTCCAGCGTTAGTGGGGTTCTCGTAGGTGCCGTAAAGGTAGCCCGATGCCGGTAATCCCAACCGACCACAGGCGCCAGTACAGAGCACCACCGCCTTGGCCTGGATAACAACAAAATCTCCTTTACGGACGTCGAAACCCACCGCACCAATCACTCGCCCGCCCTTGACCATTACTCGCGTGGCCATTACCCGGTTGGTCACCTGTACCTTATGGCGTTTTACCTGGCGGGCCAGAATCTTCTTTAGGTCTTTACCCTCTGGCATCGGCAACACGTACTTGCCTACACGGTGCACCTGTTTTAGGTCATAATTCCCTTCGTGATCTTTCTGGAACTTCACACCCCAGCTTTCTAGCTCTTGGATTACCTCAAAGCCCCAGCGTCCGGTCTGGTAAACGGCTTTTTGGTTTAAGATGCCGTCGTTGGCCATGGTGATTTCGCGCACATACTGCTCCGGGGTTGAGTTTCCGGGGATTACAGCTGTGTTAACGCCATCCATGCCCATTGCGATCGCACCACTGCGACGAATGTTGGCTTTTTCCAAAATCAAGACCTCGGCCGCTGGGTTAGCCTGCTTGGCTTTGATGCCAGCCATCGTACCTGCAGTCCCTCCACCGACTACCAAAAAATCGGTCTGTAAGCGCTGAATGTTCACACAAAAGTCCTCATAGGTACTGGAAATGAATCCGTGGACTGTCTTAGAAACAAATATTTAAGACTGTTTACTAGAGCAGAAAGCTTACTGAGCTTCGAGCTGCACTTGTCAATCAATTCACTCGTGTTGGAGGACTGACGCATCCGCCCACGTAGCCGCTTTAGCTGCGTAGTCATTCACCTAAATCTACTGATTGTTCATGTTGGCGTACTAGGTCGCTGACCTTACGTTGCTGACCTTACCCAGAATGCTAAGGAGCTTCAGTGATACCTTCAAGACTGTTTGTATCGAAACGCACTGTTTATCAATTAATTTTCTCTATAAACTCATAAAAATATGCGATAACAGCCAAATTCATACCCGTTAAGATATTTCCCCTACACCCATTTCAATAGGTGCTCCCGTGTTCTCTTTGCTGTAATTGGTTGTAATTGTGTTTAATTTTCCTGTCTGCTGCAAAAGTTTCCTCAGTTTTTTCGAGGGCCGTGTTATGCGTCCCCTTCGAGATAACGGCTGTAAAAAAGCTTAGTAAGAAAGACTTAACAAAATCTCAATAGGCTAATGTTTTTGCCGTGGAAATCTATCAGCTCAAAGTCTTCTTAACAGTTGCCCACCATCTCAGCTTCACAGCGGCAGCAGAGGTGTTAAATCTGACGCAGCCAGCGGTTAGCGCAAAGATAAAGTCCTTGGAATCAAGCCTTGGTGTTGAGCTGTTTGAAAGATTAGGGCGCAAAATAAAACTCACAGCAGCAGGCAATTATCTAGTAGAAGCAGGCCCGTCACTCATTGCTTTAGAAAGCCGATTGGTTCAGGAAATTAATGAAATAAAGCAAGGTAAATTTAGTCGATTAAGTGTGGGCTGCACACCTAGTATATTGAATGGATGGCTGCCTAAAATTTTATTTGAATACCGTCAAAAATATCCAGAGATTGAACTTCACTGTAGATCTTTCGATACCGTGGGTTCGATTTATCAGGCTCTCGGATCTGAAGATATAGAAGTCGGATTTTCTGAAATAACTTTGCAAGCCTCACCGGATATCACAGCTGTTCCCGTCGGCAACTGTCAGTATTTCCTCGCGGTAGCGACCGATCATCGCTTAGCCAAAGCACAATGGCTCAGTCTCAAGGACCTGACATCAGAAAACTGGGCATTTCCACAGGTCGGCTCATCCGAGTTCTTAGCCTTAAACACTCGGTTACAGGAGTTAGGGTTACAGCTATCTGACTTTGATAATTATCAAACGGTACAGTCTTCTGGTTTGATGAATGCCTTCCTGACTCAAGGTCATTATCTGGGATTTGTTTCTAGTTTGCAGCTGCAGACAGAACGTCAGAGTAAGCTGTTGACAGCTATCCCTTTGCAGGAATTTGCCCTTGAGTCTCAGATATTTATGCTGCTGCCCAATCCATCTGAACCGCAACGACGGACAAAATTCAAGACTGACAGACTACGGCCGCTGGAAGAATTTACCCATCTGGTGTCTGAACGTACTAAACACAAAGCGGAGCAAAAAATACGGGCATCTAATGTTGGTGCGTCCAAGCATTTTCCCTCGCCTGGTTGGATCGGTCGTCGTGTTAGTGCTAAGTCCATTGATGCCTTAACGTTATCGATTGGTACCCAAAATAGAACTATTCAAACCGTCACAGCCGGAGTGATTATTCGAAAACTCTCACTACTTGAACATTTTTTGCCGCAGGAGGGGCAATATAAAAATACTCAGTTCAAGGTTCAATGGCGTGATTTCACCTCTGGTGCCCCGATTGTGACAGGCTTAAAGTCTCAACAACTTGATATTGGTATTTTAGGTGATTATCCCCTGTTGCTCAGTGGGGCTCATGCATCAGATGCTATGCCTGACTTAAGTCAGACGCGTCTTATTAGCTTTGTTGCTAGTAACCCAGATGGCTCGGGGAACACCATCATTGTTCCAGAAAGATCTGATTTAACGAGTTTAGAGGATCTACGTCGGCGTATTATTGCGGTTCCCTTTTCGTCAGCCGCCCATGGCATGATAATGCCCACCCTCAGGCGGAACAATTTGCTCGAGGACGTGAAGCTGACTTCCATTGAGGATTTAAATATTCATCGTTTGACGCCGCGAAATTTATCTGCAGATGGCTATGCCTACTTTGCACCCTTACACGATATTGCTAGCCATCGCAGTCGGTTCCGGCGTTTATTGAGCGATCACCCAGATAAATTACCCACCTTCCACGGTGTTGTTGTTCGTGAAGCGTTTGCTGAACACTATCCTGAGGTGGTGGTTGCTTACTTAAAAGCGTTATTGGCAGCTCAACACTGGTATATGACCACACCTAGTGCCCTTACCCTGGTCAGTAACTGGGTTAAGCTAGAACCCGAGATTGTTGCTAAAACTTTAGACTACAGGCGTCAGGGTGCGGAAGGGTTATTTCTGCCTAACACACAGGTTCGGACGGATTGGATTAAGGAGCATATCCAGCAATTGGCGCACATCCCTGGCAATGAGCATCTCAGTACGATTGATTTAAACAAATGGATTCAACCCGAATATCTAGAGGCAGCGACGGCGACGCTCTAAATCGCAGCTACTACAGCTCTTTGTGTTCGCGTGCGGTCCAGTCGTTGCCACAAATGCCCCTGTTTTGAGTTTGTGCACAACGGCGGGCCACTCGACTTCAATACGGCCCTTTCCGTTTCAGATCTAGCGCCATTCCCCTTGCAGCGTAAATGCCGCCCATAGAAACGGCATCTGTCCCGCCTCCCACTGTTGCAGTTGGGCCGCTCGCAGCGCCGCTGCGGGGCTCAATTCATTCTGCAGCATATATCCATAAAAAGCTGTCATCAATTCCGCTGTGGCCTGGTCGTTCACATTCCACAGTGACACGGCAACCCGCTCGGCCCCGGCATACATAAAGCCGCGAGACAGGCCAATAATGCCTTCTCCACTGACGTTTGCGCCGAGTCCCGTTTGGCAGGCGCTCAATACTACTAACTCTGCCGAGAGCTGTAGGTTAAAAATATCGTGGAGTCGCAAGAACCCATCCGACCGAGTATTGCCAGCGGAGTCCACCAGCGCCAAAACCAGGCCAGACAGCTGCGGATTGACCGAGTTAACAAAGCCGTGGGTGGCCAGGTGGAGAATGCTGTAGTCCGTCAGGTCGGTTTGGGTGACCCAGTCGTAGGTCGCGTCAAAACCGTAGACAACGGTACTGTGGATGTCTGCTGAAATGCCTAGAATCTGATCGGCTTCCTCGCGGGTGTAGGGAAGACGGGTGATGACCCGTAGGTCAAAATCTCGCAGGTTTTGTTGAGCGATAGTTGGCAGCTCACCTGGCGTTCTGGGATTGCCCAAGCGGGCATCGTCAGATCGGTAAACGGGGTCGGCCAAAATGGCAATAGATCGGGACGGCTCGGTTCGGCTAGACAGCTGCTGACGCAGTACTGCAATTGCAGAAATCGAGGGCTGTAAGAGGACTTCGTGTTCTGCTAAGAGAGGGGTGTAGCTCTCGTGATGGGCTAACGGCAGAGCCCCAAAGGGTACCTCAGAGAGCAGGCCGTCTGCGGCTACCAGTAGCCGTTTATCTTTGGCCCAGTCGGGCAGATCCGGGAGGATTTCTGCTGCTAGGGCTTTGCCGGTACCATAGGCCAGACCAGTGGGCTTTGGTAGGGCCACTGAATCGATAAACCGCTCCGTTAGGGTTGAGATCGCACCCTCCTCAGGCAGTACGTAGGCTTGAAACTGCTCCTGCCCAACGATCCACAAATAGCTTTCTCGTTCCCCCAAGGCATACTGCAGTAGCACCGTCTCCTCATCTAGAACGGTCTGCTGTATCTGAGCCAGAGCCAGCGGCTGAGGGCTGACCGTTTCAGCATAGGCCGGACTGGACTGGCGAATTTGGGCCAACACCTGATCGAGCTGTTGCAGCACGCGATTACTTTCGTCGTCTAGGGTGCGGGCCGCCTCGGGGGCATAGTCACCGCTGCGCAGCCGAATCCGGCGATTCTCGATTTCTGATAGTTTTTGTTGCAGCGTCTTTTCTTCGGCTAACAAGGCCGCGTCAACCCCCGTTCGAATGTCTACATTGGCCTCACTCAGCAGCTCGGTCAAAAGGCGAGCTCGGGCGGCTTCGCTGGTCTCAAAGGCGGCTTCTGGCCGATTTGACCGCATGAGGATCAACATTTTGAGCTGGTAATAGTCTTGCACGGTGGCAAAGTAGCTCGCCCTAAGTTCGCCAGAACCAATGTCGGTTCTCAGATCTTCGATTAGGGCAATGGCTCGGTTAATTTCGATTAGGGATGCTTCGAACTGATTTTGAGCAAAATACAGCGCAGCAATGTTGCCGTGTGCAACCACTTCTCCTTGGCGGTCGCCAATCGCCTGGCTTAACGGTAAAGACTGTTGGTAATAATCTAAGGCGGTTGTCGGCTCTCCTAAATCATCATAAATACGGCCAATGTTGTTGAGCGTACTGGCCTGCAGTTGACGGTTGCCAACGGCCTCGCCTAAGGCCAAAGCCTGTTGGTAATAGTCTAGGGCGGTTTCTCTCTCTTCTAGGTTGTTGTAGACCAGGCCGATATTGTTTAGGGTAGTCGCCTCTCCTCGCCGATCGCCCAGGGCCTGCCTTAGGGCTAAGGCTTGCTGATAATAGTCCAGTGCCGTTTCTCTGTCTTCGAGTTCATCGTAGAGATGCCCTAGGTTGTTCAGCGTGACGGCTTGCCCATAGGGATCATTTGCCTCTTGCCTCAAGGTCAAGGCCTGTTGATAATATTCCAGAGCCGTTTCCGACTGCCCTAAACTGCTGTAGACCCCTCCCATATTATTGAGAATCGTGGCTTCTCCACGGCTATCGCCAACCGTGCGCCTTAGGGCTAGGGCCTGCTGGTAATAGTCTAGAGCGGTTTCTTTCTCCCCTAAATCGTTGTAGACTCCGCCAATATTATTGAGAGTGATCGATTCTGCTCGCCGATCGCCGATTGTTCGAATCAGTGACAGGGCCTGTTGATAGAAGTCTAGGGCGCTGTCTCGGTCGCCGATATCATCGTAAATATGTCCAATATTGTTGAGGGTGATGGCTTCCCCTTGGGGGTCTCCTAGGGCTTGGCTCAGCGACAGGGCCTGTTGAAAATAGCCTAAGGCCGTTTCACCGTCGCCCAGCTGAGCATATACCCTGCCAATGTTATTCAACGTGATCGATTCTTCTCGCTGGGCGTCGATGCTTTGCCACAGGGGGAGGGCCTGCTGCCACAGCTCAATGGCCTCGCGCAGGGCTGCTGCACCTCCAGCTTGATACGAACGCAGCCCGGCCTGATAAAGCTGTTCGGCTTCTTGGTAGGGGGTTAGTTGAGCGGGGGGGCGTTGGGCAACGGGAACGGGCCGCTCAGCCGCAGCGACATCAAAGACGGGTGACAGTCCACACAGGACACAGAGGCCTGCGATCGCAATCTGCCATTTCAACATGGTGCTATTTCCCCACCTACACGAGCGTTCTAGGCTCATCTTTCCCTACTTCTACCTAGGGCAGACCGACAGGGCCGGAGGTTCTTGAAAACGTGACTGTGAGAATGGGCGTTAAGCGGCGTGCAGGACTAACCACCAGCGGGGCATTCTCACCCGATCGCGCACTAGCAATTGCCAGGTTTTACGTTCCATGAGGCCGCTTTCGAGGACGCCGCTGAGGGCCTGATAATTGCGAAGATGCGCCGCTAGTGCCGGGCTGAACAGGCCATCTGAGACCACAGGGTAGCCCAATCGCTTCAGGGTGTCTTGGATTTGCCAGACCATTGCCCCTTGGGAGCCGACCGCCAGGATCGGGTGCGATCGCACCCCGATGAGTAAAAAGTCCCAGGTGCGGAGCCCAACGACGCCATCCACCGGTAAAAACGCCACACATTGCAAATACCGCACGCTAGCGGCTGTGGCCTGATCAAATCTGCCGGTCAAGGGTACGTGGGGAACCAACGAGCCAAATTCTGCCAACCGCAGGTGCAGATGACGCTGCAGTTTCAGCACCGACGGACCCTGCATGCCTGATCGTAACGTTGGATAGTCGTCCCACACCCAGTCGGTTTTAGCCACTCGATTTCAGCCCCATAGGGGCCACTTTAAAGTTAAAGGCAGATACTGTTATTGACGGTTGCTAGGGGCGGAGGTTGCCCGGTCATGGCTGATTCAGACATTTGGCGCAGGTGCTAAACCGTGCCCTACACCCGTGCTATACAATCAAGGTCATCCATAGCGCTCGCCACTGTGCTGAGGATATTGTGGGCACTTCAGTGCCTGGTTTTGGAGTCCAGTGGCCTGCCAGTTTGCTGATTTGATCTGCTATGCCCCAGCCAAACTCCCCGCAACCCTCACCTTTGGGCCGACTGGCATTGATGCCGATTGTGCTGTTTGCCAAGCTGCTGACGGCACTGCTCAAGGCCACTGGTCGAGGCTCAGGAACGGCGCTGCCAGGTCTGTTGGTGAGTCAGTACGCGCCCTTTGCCTTTGATCAGCTGGTTTCGCAGATTCCCACCGTTATTGCAGTCACCGGCACCAATGGGAAGACCACAACCCAGACGATGCTGAGCGTGATTTTGGCTCAGTCGCCGCGACTGCGGGTGCTGCAAAATAAAGCGGGTGCCAACCTCAAACAGGGCATTCTCTCTGAGCTGCTGAAGCAGGCCAGTCCCTGGGGCACGCTGAATTTTACCCATGCCGTGCTAGAGGTTGAGGAGGCAACGCTGCCGCGCATTGCTAAGGCCCTAAACCCAGCGGTGATTGCTGTCACGAACCTATACCGTGATCAGTTAGATGCCTACGGCGAGATTGATGTCACGGAGCGGTACATTCACAATGGGATTGCCCAATGTCCTGCGGCGGTGGCGGTGCTCAATGGGGACGATCCGCGGACAGCGCGCCTGACCCAACCCCTCACGAACGAAACCCACTATGTCTCTCTGCCCCAGGACTACGCCCAATATCTCCCTTACGAGGGCGATACTTCTACCCTGACCACGGACCCTCGTCATACCCTCAGCGCGGCGCAAATCCAAATCAATGATGATCTGACAACAACTTTTACGGCCCAGGGTGCCGTTCGCAACGACAATTTAGACCAGTTCACGGCGCAGATTGCCTCCCCTGGCTTTTTTCATGTTTACAACGCCCTGACTGCCGTCACCATTGCTAAACTGCTGGGCATTAAGAATACTGCGATTCAACAGGGGTTAGCCCGGTTCGAGCCGGCCTTTGGTCGCGGTGAGCGGGTGGTGAAGCAAAGGGACGGCAAATCGGTCACCTACCGGCTGCTCCTGGTCAAAAACCCGGCTAGCTTTACGCTGAATCTCAATTTATTAAAGGGGGTCCAGTCGCAGAAGCTGATGTTGGCCATCAATGATAACACCGCCGACGGGAAGGACGTGTCCTGGCTGTGGGATAGCGAGCTAGAGGTGTTAAATGAGGCCGATGTTGACTGGGTGGTCTGCACCGGTGTGCGGGCACAGGACATGCGGCTGCGGCTCAAATATGCCTTTCGTCGCCATTCCTTAGATCAGGTCATTGCTGTCGAGAGCATGGATGATGCCATTGAAAAGGCTTTTGACCGGGCCGAAGATGGCGATACGATCTTTGTGCTGCCGACTTACACCGCCATGCTGTACATTCGCATACAACTGTGGAGACTGTTGGAATGACTTTTGAGCTCACCCTCACCCACCTGTATCCAAAAAATTTGAACCTTTATGGCGATTTTGGCATTATTTTTA
>JBCBOC010000157.1:0-7353 GCA_039821475.1 Cyanobacteria bacterium J06632_22
GGCCGTCGCGGGGGTTTTGCTGAACAAAGCCCCATTCGCTGCGCAGTAGCTGGCGCAGACGAGGCTCCGCCAGAGTGGGCAAATGAAGCATCTCTCCTGCCCGAGTGCGGTAACAAATATCACCCGAGTCGATGGGGAGGTTGCCCGCGATGGCGTTGAGAAGGGTGGTTTTACCGGAACCCGATTCGCCGATAATGCCCAGCACCTGGCCCGGATAAAGGGCAAAGGAAATGCGATCGCAAGCCGTAATTTCTCCGTAGGTTTTAGCCAAGTGCTCAACGGTGAGCAGCGGTGCCAACGTCGGCATCCCTGAGACTGACATCTTTACTCTCCCCACTGCGATGGACGGTTGTTGTTCGGATGATCCGCAGGCGGATGCTTCGCACCATTCGATGTTTTTGCGAGCTTGTTCTCCTGCTGGCGCTGCTGGCAGTAGTCGGTGTCAGAACAGATCCACAGCCGTCCGCCGTGGTTGTCGATCACCACCTCGTCCAAGTAGCTATCGGTGGCCCCACAAAATTCACAGGCCCGGTCCCAGGACTCCACCTCGAACGGATGATCCTCAAAGTCGAGACTTTTGACTGGCGTGTAGGGGGGGACAGCGTAAATACGCTTTTCTCGGCCTGCGCCAAACAGCTGCAGAGCGGGGCTCATGTTGAGCTTGGGATTGTCAAACTTAGGAATGGGGCTGGGCCGCATCATGTAGCGCTGGTTGACCATGACCGGATAGTCATAGGCCGTTGCCACATGGCCAAACCGCGTGATGTCTTCGTAGAGCTTCACGTACATCGAGCCATAGTCGGCCAACGCGTGCATCTTGCGCGTTTCCACCTCTGACGGTTCGATCCATCGCAGGGCCTCAGGAATGGGCACCTGGTAGACCATGATTTGTCCGCCAGTTAGAGGAGTTTCAGGGATGCGGTGCCGGGTCTGGATGAGGGTCGCTTCCGTCGTCGCCGTCGTCGTCTGGACCCCACAGACTTTCTGGAAGAATCGCCGGATGTTAACGGCGTTGGTGGTATCGTCTGCACCCTGATCGATAACTTTGAGGACATCGGTATGACCAATAACTGATGCGGTAATTTGCATGCCGCCCGTGCCCCAACCATAGGACATGGGCATCTCTCTTGAGCTAAACGGAATCTGATGGCCGGGAATCGCAACAGCCTTCAAAAGTGCTCGACGAATGGATCGCTTGGTTTGTTCGTCGAGGTAGGCAAAATTGAACCCCGTTTCGGTGGGGTTAACTTTCGCCGGAGAAGGCGCTGAGTTGGATGAGGGCGAATCGAGAGGAGTGAAATCAGCAGTGGGGCCAGGGAAATCAACTGCCATAACGACCTACAGGGAGCTCCATTCTAAGGGGAAAAAACAGATTTGAAAACCAACAACCATGAACTTGTTTTAAAGTTGTTTACAAGGTGTGGTGCGATACACGGCTACGATACAAATACGACGCAAAACAGTCCGATACAGGCCTTCCGATAAACCCACGCTGCAAAAATATCCCCCCAAATATCCCCGAGAAATATCCCCCGCAAATATCCCCTCCAAATATCTCTGTAACAAAAGATCGGCTCACCGCGGTACAACTACACAACAACGACACAGCTGGGCGACACAAAACGAACATTATTCGGGGCCTCCAGCGGTGGGCACAGGCTGCTCTTCAGCCGGGCTAACGGCTGGCGTGTCGGTGGAGGGGGCTGCGGGGGGTGGGGATTCGGTACGGAGTTTTCGAATCAGGTTGAGTTCAGCCTGGAAGTCGATGTAGTGGGGCAGCTTGAGGTGTTGAACAAAGCCCTGAGCTTCGACATTGTCACCGTGGCTGAGGACAAACTCCTCGTCCTGGGCTGGACCCTGCTGTTCTTCGCCAAATTCTTTAGCGCGCAGGGCACGATCCACAATGGCCATGGCCATGGCTTTGCGTTCGTTGTAGCCAAAGGTGAGGCCGTAGCCTCGGGTAAACTGAGGCGCCAGGGTTTTGCTGCCCTTGAACTGGTTTACCATTTGAACTTCGGTGATCTGCAGGGTTGCGATCGCAACGTCAAAGCCCAACTCTTCTGGGGCAATCACCACCTCCACATCGCCCATGCGAATTTCTCCGGCAAAGGGATGGTTGTTGCCATAGCCCCGCTGGGAGGAATAGGCCAGACTGAGCAAAAATCCTTCATCGGCCCGGGTCAGGGTTTGCAGGCGCAGGTCCCGATCGGCGGGCAGCTGTAGCGGCTGGCGGGTAATGTCTCCAACGGCGGGCTCGGGTGTGGGCTGGACTCGGTTCGGAGCCGCTAGCTGTATTGCCATTGGCTGCGCCATTGGTGGCGGCGTGAGCTGGGGCATCCGCCGATGCGGGGCGAGCACCAGGCCGGTCCCCTTCGGCCTGAATCAGCCCTTCTTGCCCCAGCACATCTAGGACACGGGGCACGTCTTCGCTCAAGGCCTCGGCGGTTGCTGCCTGGAAGTCGTTGCCTTCAGCGGCCAATTTAAAGTCCAACAGACGGTGGATGTAGTCAAAGGTGGGGCCCAAGCGTTGCCCACCAGGGATGTCTTTATAAATAGAAGAGATCCGCCGCTGCACCTGCATGGTGCTGGTGTCGAGGGGCTGACTGTAGTAAAAGCGAGGCAGGGTCGTACGGTAGGCCCGCAGGAGAAAAATAGCTTCCACCAAGTCGCCCCAGGACTGTTTGATGGCGAGGGCCGCCAGGTCTGGGTCGTAGAGACTGCCCTCGGCCATGACCCGACTCACCGCCAGGGCCATTTGCTGCTTAATTTGCGTCAGGCTGAGTTCAGGCACCGTGGGGTCGCCGCGTCGCTGCTTTTGCAGCAGCGTCTCGGCATTTTGAATGGCTTTTTCTCCGCCTTTAACGGCTACGTAGGACATGGTAAGGAGGTAGGTGAGGGGGGAAGAAGTGAGACGGGAAGAAGTGAGGCGGGAAGAAGTGAGGCGAGAACTAACCTTCGGAGGCTGAAGCAGCCACGGAGCGGGGGAGGCCCATGACTTGGGTGGGGGAGAACAGAAACACATCGACCCCGAGGGGGTACTGGGCGTGGTTATCTGCCCACCAGGGCCAGAAGGTTGCGGGGAGCTGGGGGGCAACGGTCCGAGTGTCCTGAATACCCGGTCCTCGCAGTGTTACCGGCTCTCCTGCGGTGAGCTGGGGCACCGGTAGCAATAGGGTGCAGGCCGATTCGGGGTCAGGCGCCGTGCCCACAAAAAAGTCGGTCCAGCTGGGGGTGGGCGACGCGGTGTCTAGCGCAGTGAGATCGAGAATAGCAAAGCGGGCCGCTTGGGGGGTGGGGCTGCGGCGAACCCCGGTGTGAAACGCCAGCCAGGTGGCTACGGTGTCCGGGTAGGTGGGCGGCAGCCAGAGGGTGGTTTCAAGATCCAGCAGGGTGAGGCAGGCCGCCGCGGTGGCTGGGGTTAGGGCCGCTGGCGGCGTCACTGACGGAGCCAGATCGTAGATCTGCCCAGGGTGTGCCAGCGCCATGAGCAGCTGTCGAAAGGTCTGCTGTGCCTCGTGTACGGGGTTAGCAAAGCCAGGAGAGAGGGTCATCATTCACCTCGCAGCAGTGTGAAAAAATCCACCTTGGTGGCGGCAGTTTCCCGCTGGGTTTGCGCTTGGCGCTCCGCGGCGGCAGCTTCAAGGGGCTGGATCACCTGCTGATACACCTGGGCGTGCCATTGGGGCAGCTGCAATAGCGCATCGCACAGCGCGGCCAGTTCAGCATGCTGTTTGTTGCGGCCGGCAATGTAGCTAAACCCAGTGACGGCCTCCAGCACCACCACACAGCGGGTCAAAGTCATTTCGCCCAGGTTAAAGACCTGGCCGGTACCGCCCGCTCTCCCGCGCACCATGGTCAGGCCCGTTTCCGGGGGGCGCAACTGTTGATACGGCGGCAGATTCCCCAGGGTGGCGACACGATCCGTCAACTGCTGGGGAATCGCCTGGGCCAAGACAGCCATCCAGGTCTGTCGATGGCGATCGACATTAAGATCTTTCGACACTTTTGGGATCGACATAGACTCGTCACAATAGTCATCTAGACGAATGACCAGAATGTTAGCGCACTTTAACAGGGAGGGATGCGTGGCAGACTACAAATAGAACCCAGCCTGCCAAGCGATAGAACGGACGGCGGGGGCCGTCAAATCCGCCATCGGGCCACCGCCTGAAAGCGTCGGCAGACCATCAACAAAAGGTTGCAATTGAACGACTGTCCTGATGAGGCGTACCGTGTCGGGGTATTCTGCAAGAATAAAACCTGACCGCAACAAAACCAGAGGAGTTTGAGATGACTGTGGCTGCCCCGTCGTCCACGCTGACCCCCCCGACGCTGACCCCTGAAGAACAGCGCAACCTAAGCCAGGCTGTGGACTATAGCCAGGTGCAGTCGGTCTCCGAGATTTGGGCGATTGCGGCAGAAAAGTTTGGCAGTGTTCCTGCGCTCATTGACCAGCAGGTTAAGCCTGCGGTAGAGGTCACCTACGCACAACTGGCCCAGCAGATTCAACAGTTTGGGGCCGGATTGCAGTCCCTGGGCGTGCAGCCCGGCGACCGGATTGCGCTGTTTTCCGACAATCAACCGCGCTGGCTAGTGGCCGACCAGGGCATTATGACCGCCGGGGCCGTTGATGCGGTGCGGGGCTCCCAGGCGGCAGTGAAGGAACTGTCTTATATTTTGGAGCACAGTGATGCGATCGCACTGATTGCCCAGGACCAGGCCACCCTCAATAAACTGTCCGATCAGGTGGGCCACCTCAAGTTCATTATTTTACTGTCAGACGAAGTGCCCGAGGCGGAGACCAGCGCCCAGCTATTGAGCTTTAACCAGGTGATGGCCCTCGGCGAGGCAGCGACGCTACAGCCCGTGCCTCGCGATCGCAACAACCTGGCCACGTTGATGTACACCTCCGGAACATCGGGCAACCCCAAGGGGGTCATGCTCAGCCATGCCAATCTCCTGTCGCAGGTCGCTGGAGCCTGTAGCGTTAACAGCTTTGTCCCCGGCCAAAAGGTGCTGAGCATCCTGCCCATTTGGCACTGCTACGAGCGCACGTTTGAGTATTTTGTCCTGTCCCAGGGCTGCTCGCAGATGTACACCAACATTCGCAACGTCAAGAAAGATCTGCAAGCGTTCCAGCCCAACTATATGGTGGGTGTGCCCCGGCTCTGGGAGTCGATCTACGAAGGGGTGCAAAAGAACTTGCGATCGCAACCGGAAAGCAAGCAAAAGCTCATTGGTTTCTTCCTGCATCAGAGCCAGCGCTACATCAAGGCCAAGCGCATGTCAGAGGGCTTAGACCTAGATAACCTCAAGGTGTCCGCCTTTGAACGGGCCATGGCCACTGCCCAGGCCGCGACCCTATGGCCCGTCCATAAACTCGGCGACAAAATCGTCTACAGCAAAATCCGAGAGGCCACCGGCGGCAACATCACCTTTGTGGTTAGCGGCGGCGGCTCCATTGCCGACCACCTCGAAGACTTCTACGAAATCATCGGCGTGCCCATTCTCGGCGGCTACGGCCTCACCGAAACTGCCCCCATCACCCACGTTCGCCGTCCCTGGCGCAACCTCCGCGGGGCCGATGGCCAGGCCATCCCCGGCACCGAAACCCGCATCGTCGATTTAGAAACCCGCCAAGATGTGCCAACCGGGCAACAGGGATTAGTGCTGCTGCGCGGCCCCCAAGTCATGCAGGGCTACTACAAAAATCCTGAGGCCACCCAAAAGGCCATTGACGCAGACGGGTGGTTTGATTCGGGCGATTTGGGCCTGATCACCGACGCAGGCGATCTGGTGATTACCGGGCGGGCCAAGGACACCATTGTGCTCACCAACGGTGAAAACATTGAGCCGTTGCCCATTGAAAATGCCTGCCTGCGCAGCGCCTACATCGACCAAATCATGCTGGTGGGTCAAGACCAAAAGGTTCTAGGCGCGTTGATTGTGCCCAATTTTGAGGCGCTAGAAAAGTGGGCCAGCGACCAGGGGCAAACCTTCTCTCAAACTGGGGCCGCCAATGCCCTAACCGTCGACAGCGATGCGGTACAAACCCTAATTAAGAAAGAACTCACCCGCGAAGTTAAAGGGCGGGCGGGCTATCGCCCCGATGACCGCATCGGCCCCTTTGTGCTGTTAACCGAGCCCTTCACCATAGACAATGGCCTGCTCACCCAAACCCTAAAGGTGCGCCGCCCCGTGGTGACCGAGCGTTACGGTAGCGTGATCGACGGGCTGTTTGCCGTGTAAGCATGCATTTCGCGGCCCCCACCAACCCTAAACTATAGAGTTGATACACCCATCGGGCTAAGCCACTGCCCAGGGTTGCCTGAGTGACAAAGTTTGTGTCATGAAAGCTGACGCAGACTGTTTGAACTTTGCCATCGCGGGTTATAGTGTCCGCGCAGCATAATTTAATTTTTGATCGAACTACTATGGATGACATTCAATCCCAACTTTTACTGAAGCGCGTTATTAACGTTAAAGCCGTGGTAACCCCGCTCTGGAAGGAAGAAGCTCAAAAGCAGCTACAAAAGCAGATTAACCAGCTTGATAGCCGGTTGCAGCAGCTAGAAATGCAGGAGCAACGCATCGTTGCAGAACTCCAGAAGCAAGGCGGCGAAGGGAACGACGCCGTCGCCCAGCAAATTACCGCTGCATCAAACAAACTCAATCAGGACAAAGGCCAGCTCCTCCAGCAGAAGAACCAAATTCTGCAGCAGCTGCAGCAAGTCCAAACCCTAGAGCTCAATAAAGAAGTCAGTCAGGGTCAGATTGAAGGCTTTTTCAAAGTCGGCGTCGGGGACAACATGGTGCGCAAAATGCAGATGGAGATTTTGCTGCGCGACGGTGTCATCGAAGAAATTCGCGGTGAAGTGTAACCACCACGCAACTGTTGGATTGCCAACGTCCTTTGGACCAATTTCCTTTAGAATTAACTCTGGTCATCTGCTGAGACGGTGAGCGAAGTTGTCAGCAATGAAGGTTGTGCAGCCTTGTCCAGGTGGACTAGGCAGATGCTATATTGTCATGACCTTGATGGACGACTTTGCGTAGAAGCTGGGCTTCTCCCTTCTGCTGCTGGATACTTGTCTGACTTTTTGGGTCAGATCGGCCCTGGCGCATGTGACCGTAAACCCCTCAAGCTCATTCATTTCCCATGATTCGCGAAGTCTTTATGCCCGCTCTCAGCTCGACCATGACCGAGGGCAAAATTGTGTCCTGGTCTAAGGCTGCGGGTGACAAGGTTGATAAGGGCGAGACGATTGTGATTGTCGAGTCTGACAAGGCCGATATGGATGTCGAGTCCTTTTATGAGGGGTTTTTGGCCACTATCGTCATCGAGGCCGGCGA
>JBCBOC010000637.1:0-2966 GCA_039821475.1 Cyanobacteria bacterium J06632_22
GCCAAATTGGCCAGATCTGCTGGCAGTCCGAGCATGCGGCTATCGCGCTGCAGCGGTATTCAGAGGCCCTCTCCATTTTCGAAAACTTAGATGCAGTAGAAGACGTTCTGCTGACGTTGGAAAAGCTATGTCAGCTTCAGAGTCAGTTAGGCCACTACGGTAAGGCTCTGGCCTATCGTCAGGCCGCCTTGAACTACGAAAGTCAGATTAATCGTCAAGTGCGATCGCACTAGGAGACCCCCATGCCCCTAATCCCCGTATTTGTTTTTGCTGCAGTGCTATTTCTATGGAGTCGCAGCATCCTCTCTTCACCCAAGCCACCACAGCCCGAACCCGATAAAGAGCTCGTTCAGGTGATCAGACGGTTGCTGGATGAGAAATAAAAATCCACGGAGTAGGTCCAGCCGGTTAACAGCACAATCTAAACACCCACGTCTGCTAAGGTTTCAAAAACTTGTTCACCTGAAAATTCCGATAATGGGAGCTGGCCCCAGTCATAGGCCCTAATCGTGGTGGCCTATTCGCTCACCACCGTCAAAGGGAGTGACAGACCAGCGGCTACAATGTGGCAACAAAATCGCTGAGCCGTTGCAAGCCGGTTTCTATAGTTTTGAGATCAGTGGCGTAGGACATGCGAATCGTCCCCTCCGCACCAAAGGCAACACCGGGAATGGCAGCAACATGTTTTTGGTCTAGCAGGCGCTGACAAAAGTCAAGGGAAGAGGCGTCGACTTTGCTGATGTCAGCAAACACATAAAACGCACCTTGGGGAGCCAAGCAAGTCAGTCCCGAAATCGCACGGACACCATCAACAATCACCCGACGGCGCTGGGCAAAGGCTTGGCGCATCGTTTCCACGCAGTCTTGGGATTCGGTAAGCGCTGCGATCGCACCGTACTGAGCAAACGTACACACGTTCGACGTGCTGTGACTTTGCAGTGTACTGACAGCTTCAATGATCGGTGTCGATGCCGCCAGATACCCCAGCCGCCAACCGGTCATGGCATAGGCCTTAGCAAAGCCATTGCTGACGATGGTACGCTCAAATGCCGCAGGGCTAACTGCCCCAATGCTGAGGTGTTCCACACCGTCGTAGCGAATTTTTTCGTAGATCTCGTCGGAGACAACATGAATATCCGCATCCACAACGACCTCGGCCAAGGCACGAATTTCTGCCGGACTATAAACGGCCCCCGTCGGATTTGACGGAGAATTCAGGATAAATAGCTGGGTCTGAGGGGTAATGGCGCGGTGGAGCTGCTCCGGCGTAATTTTGTAGCCGGTTTCAGCCGTCGTTTCAACGATCACAGGGGTGCCGCCCGCCAGGACAACCATCTCTGGATAGCTAACCCAATAGGGCGCCGGGATAATGACCTCATCCCCCGGCTCAATCACCGCCATCATCAGGTTGTAAAGCGAGTGCTTGCCGCCGTTGGTAACGATGATGTTATCTGCGGTGTAGCCCAGTTGGTTGTCATTTCCGAGCTTTTGGGCAATGGCCGCACGGAGGGCCGGTTCTCCAGCCGCAGGACCATAACGGGTCTTACCATTATCCAATGCCTGCTTTGCGGCAGCACGAATATGTTCTGGGGTATCAAAGTCTGGCTCACCAGCACTGAAGCTACAGACATCCAGCCCTTTCTGTTTCATGGCTTTCGCCTTGGCCGAAATTGCCAGGGTCATGGACGGGGTAACCGCCTGTACCCGTGCTGCTAGCTTCATAGTGATGTTATTGCCCCGTTGACCTGAAATTTGGATGCTCGAACCATTCCGACTAGAATAAAACGCTTTTGTAGCCTAGATTTCAAATCTTCACATTCCCTAGTGATTCGCAAAAAAATACCCCGGCTCGGGGCCGGGGTGTCACAGATAACGAAGCGTGGTAGATGCGCCGCAGGTGTGAGTAGATGATTAAAGCAATGGGATAGGCGACCCGTTGACGCTAACGGGTTTGCCTGACTAACGCTATCTTTCCGTATCTCTCAGTCGCGCACAGTGATACACCACATCAAACCGGTGTGCGCTTCGCCTGAGTCGACGGTGAGACGAGACATCGGCAGGTGCGATCGCGATCACAGTCCGCGCTATTGCACGACTCGCGACTTCTCTAGTCCTTTCCCTAACCCACCCTCATGTCCAGAGGCGGCAACTACGATGGCTGGCGCTGCATCGCCCCAATAATGCTGCGGTACAGGGTCGAAAATTCCAGCTCGTCGATCCCTTCGGGGTTATTCCAAGTCGCAGAAACACAGTAGCGATGGCCATCTGTAGCCTGCAACTCAGTGGTAAAGTTTTCAACCCCCGGCTCCGAGCCCCCCTTAAAAGCAACTTGCTGCCAATTATTAGGATTGACCAGACCAGGGTTAACCTGCATCGGCGGCAGATCCGCCACCGTGGCCAGGGCATCGCACAGTTCCTCGGGGGAGAAAAACCATTCAACGTCCAACGCCAGAGGACCGCTATTAAAAATGGTGACAGCAGGCAGCGGCAGAGTGGTCATCGCCGTGAGCACCCCCCGCCGTTCGCGCTCGCTGCTGACACGATAGCGCTGTAACAGCGCCTGATTTTGCGGGTCTTTGAGAATAAAGGCTTCCCGCGTAGAGAGGAAGGGACGATTGGATGGGGTCAAGACCTCTACGGCATCGCGCCCCACCAACGCCAACAAATGGTCAGTCGCCGTGTTGTCGCTTTCCGAAATCATCAATGTAGCGAGGGTTTGCAGCGTCATCGGCGTGCCCACCTGCCAGTCCTGTAGGCGACCACTGGGCAGGCTTCGCAGCGCCGCCTGTAGCGGCATCACCTCATCCCAAGCGTGTTGTCCCGCAGCGATTTGTTGCTCTAGCGCTTGCAAAATAAACAATTTAAAGGTCGAACCCACGGCCAGCGATAGCGCCGAATGATGAGCTGTTAGCACGTCACCGTCTTTACGGACCAGTAGACTCGTCTCTCCCGGCAGCGTCGCAAAC
>JBCBOC010000739.1:0-2407 GCA_039821475.1 Cyanobacteria bacterium J06632_22
AGAAGACTTCACTCGCTTGGGTGATGTCAAATAAAATCTCCATCATCACCGCTAAAATCACCTGTGATGACTGTTGGCGGGTAATTTTGCCAGCAGTTTCCCAGTCTCGCAGGAGCTGGTATTCCCAGCAGACCATGTTTGCTTTGTGCTTAGTCAGCATGGCTCTAAGCGCATTATCGCTCAGATCTAGATGGGGGCAATAGCGAGACACCTGTCTATGCCACCGCCGTACAGGATGTCGACCGCCCGTTGCATAGACCAACCGTCCCCAATACATATAGATTAGCCACTCTTGACCACGCTTTGAGGTTAGTTTTAGAAGGCCGTTGAACTGGTTTTTCTTTAGGGCAGCGAAGAGCTTGACCTGTTTATCAGTGGTAAATTGCCGGATGGCGACACCAGTAGGTGAAGAAGGAGAGGGTGCCATAGCTGTATAACCGAAATAGTCTCATCAGAAAGGTCGGTGACACCTACAGGGCTAGCCTCAGGCGCCTTAGCAATTGCACATTACTCGCGCAACTGAAAATCTGGATAGGCCTCTGTGCCGTGTTCAGTCAGGTCTAAGCCGATGATTTCATCCTTTTCTGACACGCGTAAGCCAAACAGCAGATCAATCACTGACCAGGCAGTAAAGGTTGTCACTAGGGCAAAGAGGCTAACCAGGCCAATGCCTGCAAGCTGTGCCCAAAGTTGTTGAAAGTCTCCGCCAATCAGCACACCTAGGGCAGGACCGGCTCCTTCGGTATGCCAGGCATTGACTCCTGGCCCTACACTAAACAGCCCGACAGCTAAGGTGCCCCAGAGGCCCCCCACCAAGTGGACCGGTAGGGCGCCTATCGGGTCGTCAATCTTCAGTGCGTCGAACAGGTTTGCTGCAAAAACAGCGATGATACCGCCGACCAAGCCGATGGCAACGGCACTGCCTGGAGAGACAAAGGCGCAGCCTGCGGTAATGGATACTAATCCTGCCAGGACGCCATTGATGATCATGCCGAGGTCAGGTCGTGAGAAGACGATCCACGAGGTGATGGCCGCGCCGACAGCACCTGCAGCGGCGGCAATGTTTGTTGTCAGAACGATGCGGCTGATAGCCATAGGGTCTGCTGCCATCGTAGAGCCCGCGTTAAAGCCAAACCAGCCTAGCCATAGGATCATGCCACCCAGGGTTGCGATCGCAAGATTGTGCCCTGGAATAGGCCCCTGTCGTAGGGAATCGTAGCGCCCTTGGCGGGGACCCAACAGATAGGCCCCGGTCAAGGCGGCCCAACCCCCTACAGAATGTACCACTAGCGATCCGGCGAAGTCGTAGAATCCCCACTGACTGAGGAACCCTCCCCCCCAAATCCAGTGTCCGCTGATGGGATAGATCACCGCAGAGAGAATAGCGCTGAAGGCAAAGTAAGCAAAGAAGGAAATCCGCTCAGCTACAGCGCCAGATACGATGGTTGCTGCCGCACCAGCGAAGGCTAGCTGAAAAAAGAACTTAGCGTCCAGGGGAATGCCGGTCCAGCTGAGAGAGCTGAACACGCCCAGGTAGTCATCACCGGTGAGAGGGCTGGTGTCTAACCCCGAGAGAAAGAAGCCTTTGAGACCAATAAAACCGTTGCCATCGCCAAACATGAGAGCAAAGCCCACGGCCCAGAAGGCCAGGCTAACAATACCAAAGTCAATTAAGTTCTTAGTTAAGACATTAACGGCGTTTTTGCTGCGGCAAAACCCCGTTTCTAACATCGCAAAGCCTGCATTCATGAACACCACCAACATGCCTGAGACCAGTACCCAAATGGTGTCGATGGTGACCTGTAAATCAGCGATGCCGAGCTGCCAGGGTTGCTCTTGAGCTATTGCCTGTGGTCCTGCTACTAGTAGGACCACTAGGGCAAACAGAAGGGATAGTGGCCACCGAGATCGCCCGCGAGAAATTGGGTTTCGCCTGCACCAGAGAGACATATTCAATCACTCAAACAACGTTACGAATGCGGATGGAGGGAAAAATTCCTCTCAGCATCTACAGCATCGAAGGGTCGTTAGACCCATTCGAATGCGTCGAGAAGCTCTAGCTTCAAGGCCTTCAGCGCTAGGAACTGTCTTTAGCAACTCGACGAACGCCACAAAACACAACGTCAGCGTCACAACGCAAAGTTGAATCCTGTCATGCACTATGTCGACACACTTGAAGAAAATACCGAACAGAACGGTGATCGCCGCTACAATTCCGCTAGCCTATAGTTCCCGACAAAAGGAACAAGTAACGATGGATGTAACGCTAGATTACATCGTTGAATCTGCCGATTTTCTGTAAGGTTTTGTCGGTCGAGGGTGAGCTTACTGACGTGGATGAGCTTTCAGCCATTTCAGGGCTTCTCGCTTGCTGAGGGTTGATAAATCGCAGGTTTCGACAAATTGC
>JBCBOC010000088.1:0-9278 GCA_039821475.1 Cyanobacteria bacterium J06632_22
AAGGCCTGGAAACAGCAAACGGCGAAGCCTTGCTGGCTTATAGTGCTCGCCACTTTGCTTAGGACAGTTCTGGCTGTGAAACGCTTGGTATTGGAGCCAAGTAGTCCGCAACCGCGCACAAACGTTTGTGGCGGTTGCTATACATCGGTGGTGTTATGGCTACCACCACTTTGCGTAGGACAGGTCTGGCACTCAAGGACTGAGTATTGGAGCCAAATGGCCGCCGTCGCGTACAAACCCCAAAAAGGGCCTTTATTTCGGCTTCGTTTGCAGGACTTGCCAGGCGATGATGCCAGCAAAACCAACAAAGAAAATTAGCGTACTCCAATCCGTGAGGCTGCCGGGCGTTGGGAAACCGACAATTTCAATAACCACCATTTCAAGTCATCCTCGCCCCAAAATTAAGCGAAAAAAATTAAGTCAAAAACCTATCTAGGGCAGACTTTAGCTCCGCCAGTTCCGTTTCAATATTGCCATCGGTAACGGCGCGGCTAATGCACTCGTCCATATGCTCATCTAGAATCATGCGGGCCACCCGATCCAGGGCCCCGCGCACAGCGGCGATTTGCACCAACACATCTGGGCAGGTACGGTCCTCCTGCACCATGGTTTTGATGCCCCGCACATGCCCCTCAATGCGCGACAGGCGATTGACTATACGCTTGATAGACGCCTCGCTGTGGGTATGGTCGTGCCCATGCCCAGACTGCTGGCTGGGGTTAAAGCCACTAGGGGGAGCAGAGTCGAAAGATGCAGTCAAAGCAAACCCGCAAAACTAGAGAACCGAGGGGGCAATGGCCACGTTTATTCTTAGCAGAAACGAATCGGCACCATGCCACCCCCGTTACCATTGTTAAGCCGAACCCAAAGGTTTGCTACCTGAACGCATTAATTGTTTCAGGCTGCAGCATTGAGGCGGGCATCGTTTACCCTAACCAGCGGGCTACATCCTTCGCGTGGTAGGTCAGAATCAGGTCGGCGCCCGATCGCTTGAAGCTGGTCATTGTCTCCATCACCAGCTTTTCTTCATCGACCCAGCCGTTGAGTGCTGCAGCCTTGACCATCGAATACTCGCCAGACACGTTGTAGGCGGCCACCGGTAGATCACAGGCCTCTTTGACGCGCCAGATAATGTCCATATAAGCCAAAGCTGGCTTGACCATCAGCATGTCTGCGCCTTCAGCAATGTCGAGATCAATTTCCTTCAGTGCCTCACGACCGTTGGACGGGTCCATTTGGTAAGTGCGACGGTCGCCGAATTGAGGCGCCGACTCCGCGGCGTCGCGGAAAGGGCCATAGTAAGCGGAGGCGTATTTGGCAGCGTAGGACAAAATTGGCAGGTGGCTGAAGCCTTTGTCGTCCAAGCCCTCACGGATGGCCTGCACAAACCCGTCCATCATGCCCGAGGGGGCAATAATATCGGCACCCGCATTGGCCTGGGAAACCGCTGTCTTCTTGAGGAGCTCCAGGGTGGGGTCGTTCAATACACGACCCGTTAGATCGCCGACTTCCAGATAGCCACAGTGACCGTGGGCGGTGTACTCGCATAGGCAGGTATCTACTACCACAATCAGGTCAGGCACAGCCTTTTTCACCGCTTCGGTGGCCTTCTGCACAATGCCGCAGTCATGCCATGCGCCCGTCGCTTCGTCATCCTTGGTATCCGGAATGCCAAATAGAATAATGGCTGGAATGCCTAGGTCATAAACTTCCTTAGCCTCCTCCACAATCTTGTCCACGGATAGCTGATAGACCCCGGGCATGGATGTGACCTCGCTGGCCACCGCATTGCCGGGCACAGCAAACAGAGGGTAAATGAGATCGTTTGTGGTCACCACATTCTCACGCACCATACGGCGGAGCTGAGGGTGACTACGGAGACGGCGGGGGCGATGAGTCGGAAACATAGATCTGCGCGGTTTGTTGTGTCTTCAATGGGCGTAAACCCCGTCCAGCCTGAAACATACCGCTTTTGCCAGGAGGAAACGTCAGCGCTGAACGTGGCTAAGGTTTAATTCAGTCTAAAGCTGCGGGGAGTTTCGGCTCCGCCTGTGATTAAGAAAAAGTAATGTTTGGTGAGGTCGCTGCGCTTGGTGGGGATGTGAGGCCGTTGTGCTCGGTAGGGTGGGCATATACATGCTGAAGGGCTGCTACCTCCCTCACCCCCACCCTCCCTCACCCCCTCACCCCCCTGATACAATTCTCGCCAGAGTTCGGGGTGCCGCGTGTTTTCGCCAATTGAGCTGTTATGGGCACTGATGGGGTTGATCGTCACCATTGGTGCGACTTGGTTAGAGGTGTTTGTCACCAATGCTCCCTGGGCCTGGAACAACCTCGGCATTCAGTTTTACTCCCTCGGCGTGAGCTTTCAGTTAGGGGCCGTATTTTTGACGGCCTGCCTAGGGGGGCCGAACGCGGGTACCTTGGCTCAGGTGGCATACCTGAGTTTGGGCTTACTGCTATTTCAGGTGTTTGACTTGCAGGTGTTTACCCAGGGCAGTGGCCTGACTTACCTGCGGGAGCCGAGTTTCGGTTACCTGCTAGGATTCATTCCTGCGGCCTGGGTCTGTGGTTTTTTGGCGTTTCAATGGAAACCAAAGCTAGAAAATCTCACCCTCAGCTGTATCGGTGGATTGGTGACGCTCCATAGCGTTGGGTTGCTGTATCTGTCGACAGCCTGGCTGTTGCGCTCGTTTAGGGGACCAGAGGTGAGCCTTGGCGAGGCCATGGCGAGATTTGGGGAGATGGCGCTAAATGCTACTGTTTTCCAGCTGCCGGGGCAGCTCATGGTGGCCTGTGTGGTGGGTCTAATGGCCTATTTGATGCGACAGGTGATGTTCTATTGAGGAATAATAGTCGAAGGAATCAAGAACGTTTAGGATCAGCTGTTACTGTGCGGAACCCGCTGTTTTGGATAATTGCTGTTGTGGGCGTGGTATTGGACCAGCTTACGAAGCTATGGACGGTCAATACCTTTGAGCTGGGCGATATCACCCCCATCATTCCCGGGGTGCTGAACTTTACCTATGTTTTGAATCGTGGTGCGGCCTGGAGTATTTGCAGCGGTGAAAACTGCCGATGGATTCTCCCCTGGTTGTCCCTCGCTGTGAGCTTAGGCCTGGCCGCCTATGGACTCCTGCGCCGAATTGAAGATCCTTGGGAGAGAGCTGGCTATGGGTTTATCTTGGCAGGGGCTTTTGGCAACGGGATTGACCGATTGCGGGCAGGAGAAGTGGTGGATTTCATTCAGGCGTTTCCGGTCACGAATTTTCCGGTGTTTAACCTAGCCGATGTCTGGATTAACGTGGGGATTGCCTGTCTGATTTTGGGCTTTTTGTTTAATCCCAATCCTGACGGTCAGCGCCAGCGGTAAATCAATCGGGGGTGATACACCACTGTGTCTGTTATCGACGTCGCCAAAGCTTAATGGTCTTGTCTGAGCTGGCACTGGCAAAATAGCGTCCGTCCTTGCTAATGGCGACCGCTGTCACAGAATTACTATGGCCCATCAATGTTTCGACCAGCGCGCCAGTGCGGGTATCCCAAACTTTGAGCGTGCTGTCGCCGCTGGCACTAATGACGGTGCGTTGGTCAGGGGTTAAAACAACAGCATTTACTTCACGGGTATGACCGCTTAGGGTGTGGATCAGGTTGCCTGAGCGAATGCTCCACAGGCGAACGGTTCTGTCTTTACTGGCACTGGCCAGCAACCGTGCATCCGGGCTGACATCAATGCTGCTAATGGAGTTCATGTGCCCGGTTAGCACACGAAAGACGTCGCCGGTTTGCAGTCGCCAGATGCGGATTTTGTTGTCAAAGCCGCCGCTGACTACCAGCTGGTTGTCGGCGGTCACGGCAACGCACTTAATCATGCCGGCATTGCCCGACAGCGACTTAATCAGGGTGCCTCGGTCGAGTTTCCACACGCCGACGGTGCGGTCTTCGCTCCCGCTGACCAAAATGGCGCCACGATGGCCGATGGCCACTGAGGTCACGTCACGGGTATGCCCTTGTAGCTTGTGAATCGTTTTACCGGTGCCCACGTTCCAAACGCGGATAGTATCGTCATCGCTGCAGCTTGCCAGGACCTGTCCTGTCG
Source organism: Cyanobacteria bacterium J06632_22 (assembly GCA_039821475.1). Lineage (GTDB taxonomy): Bacteria > Cyanobacteriota > Cyanobacteriia > Phormidesmidales > Phormidesmidaceae > CAWUKV01. Next base: position 4,100 of record JBCBOC010000088.1, read on the forward strand.
GGCCAAAGGCGAGCCCGTTAATGCCGCGGCTGTGCCCGGTCAGCTCGTGGGTGAGTTCGCCCGTTTCGATGTCCCAAATTTTGATAGTGTCGTCTAGCCCGCCGCTGGCTAGCATCGGCAGTTGGGGGTTAAAGGCCACTGCCGAGACCCAGGAGCGATGGCCGCTGAACGTTTTTGTGAGCTCCCAACGGGCTGGGCCTGTCTGACGGCCACCGCTGGCCGAACGGCCTGCCGTGCTGTGGGGATTGCTGATGGGCCGCCGAACGGGAATCTCTGAGTCAGAGGTGAGCGAAAAGTATTCTGAGCCGCGGGGGGGGGACGATGACGCTGTCTTTTGTACTGCTGGGGACCCATGTGCTGCGGCGGATCCATGTGCGGCGGCGGACCCATTAACGCCCTCTAACTGGGTGGGCTGATCGGCGATGGGGGTGACCGGTGGCGCTACCGCAGGGGCGGCTGCGGTCCGCTGTTCTGCCTTAAATAGGCTCTTGCCGCCGCTGATGGAGCCAGATAACGGGCTGCTGGGACGTTGCCGGGTCCAGCCCGGTACCGCCTGAGGCAGGCTCGGTAGCTGGTTGAGGTCGCGCATGACTTGCTCAGCCGCAACATAGCGATCGCTGATCAGGTCTTTGACCAGCTTATTTAAGATCTCACTGATCTGGGGGCTGACCGCGCGGCCCATGGTGGCTAGCTTCTCGGCCCAGGTCCAGCGGCCTTCTAAGGCGCTGTAAAGTTTTTCGGGTTTACTCGCGGTCATCAGACATAGGCAGGTGGCCCCCAAGCTATATAGATCGCTGGAGGGGAAGGCCTCGCCGCTGCGCAGCTGTTCAATGGGGGAGTAGCCTTCTGTGCCAATTTTGGTGCCGCCGCTTTCGCCCTCATGCAGGGAGGATTCGATCTGCTTGGCGATGCCAAAGTCAATCAGGACCAGCCTGTTATCGAGGCTACGACGCAGAATATTGGAGGGATTGATATCGCGGTGGACAACCCGTCGATCGTGAATGAATTGCAATACAGGTAGCAGATCGGAGAGGACTTGACGAATTTTTTCTTCGTCGAAGGGGCCGGATTGATTGACTTCATCGGTTAGCGTGTGGCCCTCCACCATTTGCTGCACGAGGTACAGGTTGCTGTCATGCTCGAAGTAGGCCAGCAGAGTAGGAATTTGAGGATGTTCCCCCAGCTCATTGAGGCGTAAGGCTTCTTGATTGAATAACCGCACGGCTTTGACGAAGTTTTCGTCATTGTGCGACCGGTGGGTGAATTGTTTGATGACGCAGGGGGTATCGAGGCGGTCAGCGTCTTCTGCTAGGTAGGTGCGACCGAACCCACCCTGTCCAATCAGCTGCAGAGGGCGGTAGCGATTGCGTAGGAGCATCTCTAGTCGTTGCCCACAGGTTTCGCAAAACTCGGCGCTGTCTGGATTATTCGGTTGGTTACAGTCCGGGTTCAGGCAGCAGGTCATAGGGTGCGATCGCGAGTAGATTCGAACATCAACGCGAAGTTTGACATCTCCATACCTATAACTTTATCGGGCTGTCGCGAAGCGCACACAACCCTGCTAACCAATTCCAGATTTCAAGGGGTAAGCGCAGTATTTCTTTACATTTATCGGACCGACAATCCCTCAGCTTACGATAAGAGAATATTCGTCCCCTATCGCCCAGTCCTATTGTCGTAATGGTTGCTTCTGAACGCCCTACCCACGAGACCACCTCCCAGACGGGGCCTTCGGCCCACAAAAAGGCTAGGGCCCTGCGGCCTGGTGCTGTTCGCCCTGCCAAAGAACTGTGTAGCGAGTGCGGTCTCTGCGATACCCACTACATTCACTACGTTAAGGATGCCTGTGCCTTTCTTAACCAGCAGGTGGCCGACCTGGAGTCCGACAGTCATGGTCGCAGTCGAAACTTGGATAACCCAGACGAAGTGTACTTTGGTGTCCATCAGCAAATGATGGCGGCCCAGAAGCAGACCCCGATTGACGGTGCTCAGTGGACCGGCATTGTCAGTACCATCGCCATCGAAATGTTAAATCAGGGCTTGGTGGAGGGTGTAGTCTGTGTGCAAAACACCCCAGAAGATCGCTTCCAACCCATGCCCGTTATTGCTCGCACGCCCGAAGAGGTGCTGGCGGCGCGGGTTAACAAGCCGACCCTCTCTCCCAATCTGTCGATTTTGGAACAGGTAGAGCAGTCCGGCATGAAGCGCCTGCTCGCCATTGGCGTGGGTTGCCAAATTCAAGCTTTGCGGGCTGTTCAGGACAAGCTGGGTCTTGAAAAACTCTATGTCCTAGGCACCCCCTGTGTTGATAACGTCAGCCGCGAGGGCCTGCAAAAGTTTCTCGATACCACCAGTCGTTCGCCTGAGACCGTGGTGCACTACGAATTTATGCAAGACTTCCGGGTTCACTTCAAGCATGAAGATGGTTCCATTGAGAAGGTCCCCTTCTTTGGCCTGAAGACCAACCAACTCAAAGACGTGTTTGCCCCTTCCTGTATGAGTTGTTTCGATTACACCAACGCGCTAGCTGATCTGGTGGTGGGGTACATGGGAGCGCCCTTTGGTTGGCAGTGGCTGGTAGTGCGCAACGACATCGGGCAAGACATGCTGGATTTGGTCATGGATCAGCTCAAGACCCAACCGGTAATGAGCAAGGGCGATCGCAAGCAAGCCGTCCAAAACAGTATCCCTGCCTACGATAAAGGCGTCACCCTACCCATGTGGGCGGCGCAGCTCATGGGCGTGGTGATTGAACGGGTCGGTCCTAAAGGCCTGGAGTACGCGCGCTTCTCCATCGATTCCCACTTTACCCGCAACTATCTCTACGTTAAGCGCAACCACCCAGAGAAGCTAGCGGCCCACGTGCCAGACTATGCGAAGCAGATTGTCGAGCAGTACAAGCTGCCTGATTAATTGGTTGAATCACGCAGTTTTGACTTCTTACTCGCGATTTCACGACCTTGCGGGTAGGGCAATCCGCGAACCGGTTGAGCCGGGTTGCGAGCATGGCACGATCTGGGGGCACGATCTGGGTAAGGTCCAGTCCGACGCTGAGGCGTCAACAAAGTCACAGACGCGATCAGAAGCTATTGCCTCTTGCCGACCTTATCCCCTAGAATAATAGACCGTGTGAAATTCTAGGCCTTATGAAATTCACACTCGAACTTTTAGGATCAACTCAGCGGTACAACCGCATCAACGAGCGTCAATTGAAACCAGAGGGAGACTGAGCCGGGCAGCCGGTCGAGACAAAATCATGGCAAAACGAGTGCAGCTAGTCCTGAGCCAGGACGTCAGAAAGCTAGGCAAAACCGGTGACCTGGTAGACGTCGCCCCTGGTTATGCCCGCAATTACCTGATCCCTCGGGGTATTGGTTACCGGGCCACTCCCGGCGTCCTCAAGCAGGTGGAGCTGCGTCGCGAAGCTGAGCTCCAGCGTCTAGAAGAAATCAAGCAAGAAGCTGAGGCACTCAAGACAGCCCTCAATACCATTGGCCTCTTCACCATTGAAAAGCCCGTTGGCGAAGACAACGCCATTTTCGGTACGGTAACGCCGGCTGAGGTGGCTGAATTGGTGCAGAAGATGACCGGTAAAGACGTTGATCGTCGCGATATTGAAGTCCCGGATATCAACAAGCTGGGTGAGTACAAAGTGGATATCAAACTCCACAGTGAGGTCACGGCTCAGCTGAATTTGCGAGTGGCTGCGGGGTAAAGCACCGACTACGTTAAGACGCTACATCTGGGCTGCTCCGAGTCTTCAACCGCTAGATATAATGTTCTAGAAGGGAGACGCCGCTAACCCATACAAATGTTCTTATGATGAAAGGGCGGGGTGTTTCTCCGTCCTTTTTGTTTGATCTGAACATCTGCAGGTTGCGACCATGGCTCAAGAGCTCAAATTTCAGGCTGCGCTAGATCGTCTGCCACCGCAGAATATTGATGCGGAGGAAGCGATACTGGGGGGTATTTTGCTAGACCCCGAGGCACTGGGGCGAGTGACTGAGATTTTGGTGCCAGAGGCCTTTTATATCAGTGGTCATCGCGAGATCTTCCGGGCCGCGCTCGATCTACAGACCCAGGGCAAGCCTACTGATCTGATGACGATTGGGTCACGGCTGCGAGATAAAGAACTGCTGGAAAAGGCGGGCGGGCAGGCTAAGCTGGCGCAATTAGTAGACCGTACCGTCAGTGCCGCCAACATCGACCAGTACGCCAAGCTGGTCATGGAAAAGTACACGCGCCGTAAGCTGATCCAAACGGGTGGCGAGATTGCTCAGCTGGGCTACGAGAATGATTCTTCGATCGAAAGCATTTTGGATCAGGCTGAGCAGAGCCTGTTTGGGATTACCCAGGATCGTCCGCAGCAGGGCCTAACGGCAACGGCAGACATTCTTACTGATACCTTCTCTGACATTGAGCAGCGTTCCATGGGCATGGTGCTGCCCGGTCTGTCCTGTGGATTTTACGACCTAGATGCGATGACCCAGGGGTTTCAACGGTCGGACTTGATTATTGCGGCGGGCCGTCCGGCTATGGGTAAAACCAGCTTTGTTTTGAACGTGGCTCGGAACATTGCCATGGGACAGAAGCAGCCGGTGGCTATTTTTAGCTTAGAGATGTCAAAGCAGCAGCTGGTCTATAGGCTGTTGTCGTCTGAGGCGAGGATCGAGAGCGGTCGACTCAGGACGGGGCGAATTGGTCAGCATGAATGGGAGCCCCTAGGCCATGCCATTAGTACCCTGTCCCAGGTGCCGGTTTTTATTGACGATACGCCGAACATTGGCGTGACAGAAATTCGCTCAAAGTGTCGTCGACTGCAGGCCGAAAATGGTGGGGCTTTGGGGCTGATTTTGATTGACTATCTGCAGCTAATGGAGGGGGGCAGCGACAACCGAGTGCAGGAACTGTCGAAGATGACCCGTTCTTTAAAGGGCCTGGCGCGAGAGCTCAATGTGCCTGTGATTTCGCTGTCTCAGTTGAGTCGTGGTGTGGAGTCGCGAACTAATAAGCGGCCGATGATGTCAGATCTGAGGGAGTCCGGCTCCATTGAGCAGGACGCGGATCTGATTATGATGCTGTATCGAGAGGAGTATTACGAGCCGGATACACCGGATCGCGGCATTGCTGAGGTGATTATTGTGAAACACAGGAATGGGCCAACGGGAACCGTCAAGCT
>JBCBOC010000246.1:0-6021 GCA_039821475.1 Cyanobacteria bacterium J06632_22
CCAGTAGATTAAACAGTCCAGCGTGCTCTGCAGTTTCACGACACTGACCTGCCCGAATAAAAATGCGTGCTGACACAATGTCAGCAACTGGATTGGGGACTACCAGGACCGTTAGGCCATTACTTAGCTGTGTGCGGGTGATGTTGTGCGCGGCAGAGGGAGCAGATGAAACAGACACAGGCGTAGGGGATAGGGTCAGGCGGGTTCTAGCACCATGGCAGCATAGCGGTCCGGTGATAGATACTGGCGAGCAAGCTGCTGTAGCGTCTCACAGTTATGAGCACGAATGAGGTCTGGGTAAGCGACCGACAGCTCTGGCTGGGCAATCGTCCCATAATAACCATAGAGACCGGCAATCTGCCCAGGAGTTTCGGTAGAAAATGCGTAATCATTACACAGGAGTCGCTGGCTTCGACGCAGTTCCGGCTCGGTGATAGGGTGCTGAGCGAGTTCAGCAATGCGATCGCAAACCACTTGTTCCACCGCACCAGCTTGAGCGGGGTCAAGCCAAAAGGTCAGACTCATGAGGCTGCTGTCGCGCTGGAGCGAAAAGCTGCCATCTGACTCCAATACCCATTGACGCTGTTCTTGCAATTCCTGCACCAAGCGCGCGGTGCGACCGCCTGCAAGGACAGTGGCGAGTAAATCGAGCCCACAGGCCGTCTCTAGATCCTCAATGCCGGGGGCCAGCCAGGCCATCATCAGGCGGCCATGCTGAAGTTGCGGCAGGGCCATCGTGGCACGTCGAACTTCGGTTAAGGGTGCAGTTGGCTGGGGTGCGATCTCAGGACATTTCACCGGTTGAGCAAAGGGCCGAAACGCGTGCTGGACCAGTTCCAGCACGCGTGTGAGTGCAATGCCACCCGCGACAACGACGGTAATATTTTCCGGCTGGTAATGGGCTTGGTGAAACTGTCGCATCTCCTCAGGGGAGCGGGCGTTGAGAATGTCTGGCGTACCCAGTACCGGTCGACCGTAGGGATGGGTGCCGTACAGGAGCTCAGAAAAGCCCTGATAGCCTTGCCAGTCGGGGTCATCGTGAGCTTGCAAAATCTCTTCGAGCACCACCTGCCGCTCGCGCCAAAACTCATCGGCGGGCAGGGCAGGATGCAGCAGTAGATCGGCCAGGTACGGTAGTGCCTCTGGCAAAGTATCTGCTGCCAGAGTCATGTAAAAGTGGGCATAGTCGTGACTCGTGGCCGCATTAGTCAGACCGCCCTGACTCTCAATCGCCTGATCAAACATGCCAGGTAACAGGCGATCGGTCCCTTTAAAGACCATGTGCTCTAGGAAGTGGGCCATGCCCATCCAATCGTCCGGCTCCCGCCCCGCCCCAGCATCCACCCAGACATCGACAACTGCCACCGGCGTCGCCGCAATCTCTTGATGAATCAGCGTTAGGCCACTGTCAAGCCGCACGACAGTGGCCGGGAAGGCGGCCGTATCGGCCAAAGAAAAGGAACTCAAAGGAATCGGTCCGGGTGAGTTGTGGGAAATGCTTCAAATCATGCTAGCGCCCTGCTTGCGTAACATGTTGGGTGGGATACGAATTTTTGGCAATGCTTAATACGAAAACGGTAGGGGCGGGGCCCAACCGCCTCACTGCCCAACCGCCTCACTGCCCAACCGTCTCACTGCCCAACCGCCTCACCCAAAAGAAAAGCTCCCCGCCTTTCGACAGAGAGCCTTTCAAGTAATGATTCCACCGCGACGCCGTTTTACCTCAGTTTTTGACCTGGAAAATCCAGGTGGGATCCGTGGACGTGATTTATAGTTTCCGAGTACAAGCCCGGTTTACTGCCACCACGCAACTGCTCGGTTCCCTGACGTTAAAAGCATAGATCAAGAAACATTGTTGGCAGTCACCAACGCCGTAGTGAAACTAGGGTCATGATAACCAACCAATGCCCCGATGCGGCAAGGGGTTAACCATACAGAACCATGACGGTTTTCCAAGAACGCAATCAGAATTTCCAATTAAAAGATTTATCTCAAGGGTGAGCGTTGGCGCTAATCTACCGATGAACTGGCGGGATACCAACAGCCTTCGACGGCCCGAATAATGGCGCTGATGTCGCTGGCGCCGACTGTGGCATCTTGAATCAATACGGTGACATGCCCTAACTTCCGACCGGGGCGGCTGTCGGATTTGCCATACCAGTAGAGGTGCGCGTCAGGAAGAGCTGACAGGGCCGCTAGCTTGCCCGTATATTCTGGGTTGTCGAGGGTGGAAGCGGTTTCGTAGCCTAGCAGGTTGACCATAATGGCCCGCGGACAAATCATCTCGGGATCGCCTAAGGGATGACCGGCCACAGCCCGCAGCTGTTGCTCAAACTGGGAGGTCCGGCAGGCGTCTAACGTATAGTGACCAGAATTGTGAGTTCGTGGGGCGATTTCGTTGATCAGCACCTGTCCATCGTCCGTGAGGAAAAGCTCGATGCCGAGGACGCCAATGTAGTCCAAGGCTGTAATCAACTGAGTTGCGATCGCACGGACCTTGTCCCGTACCGTTGTCGACACTATCGCCGGCGCAATCACCCGTCGACAGACTTGATCGATTTGCTCGGAGGCAACCACGGGGTAAACCGCCACCGAGCCCATCTGGTCGCGGGCGACCATCACTGCCAATTCTTGAACAAAGGGGACAAAGGCCTCCAGCAGGATAGGCTGGTACCCCAGCTGTTCCCAAACGGACGCCGCCTCAGCCAAGGTTTTGATAATAAAAGTCCCCTGACCGTCATAGCCGTGGCGGCGCGTCTTTAAAGCAAAGGGCAATCCCACCTCAGCAACAACTGCGGGCAAACGGTCGATATCAGCAACAGATTCGAGGGTGGTGAAGCGGGGGGAGGGGAGGCCTAGACGCTGACAGTACTGCCGCTGGGTGTACTTATCAAGAATGGGTTCCAGACAGGAGAGCTGGGGGTAAAACTGGATCCCCTGGGCCGCTAACTGCTGCAGCCCAGGTAAATCAATGAACTCATTTTCAAAGGTAATCACCTGACAACGTGCCGCTAGCGCCGCCGTGGCCTGGGCATCGGCCACGGGAGCCAAGACCGGATTGGGGACAACCCGAACAGCCGGGTCATCTGGCTTAGGCGTTTGCACCACAAGCGTGATTTGGAGCTGCGCTGCACCTGGGGCCATCATCCAAGCGAGCTGCCCACCACCAATTACGCCAACCCGTTGCATCATATTGCTGTGCCTCTCGCGCTCAGGCTGTCCGTTGCTCAAACAGCCCCTATTTGTTCACGGAGAATTGTGTCACGGAGACACCGCTCGCGAAAAGCACGCCGGTTGAGACTGTAGTCGCTAAGTTGCCCCTGAAGTTTAGTTGCTGAAGTTTAATTACTCTCGAAGGCCACATCGCGAAAATTCTAGATCACCGTTGCATCTTCGTGGGTGACCAGCAGCACATCCTCGTCATACAACTCACTGAGGATAGGATCGGCCTGGGCCTTTTCAATGTAAACGTCAGGACGCAGCGACACCGCCCGTCTGAGGTGCTCTACCGCCCAGTTAGCATGGTTCATGAGCGCATGGCAGCGCGCCTGATTATAAAAGGCAAAGGGCTGACTCGGCTCAATGGCCAGGGACTTGTTATAGGCCTCGATGGCGCGCTCGTAGTCGCCTAACTGCTGCTGAACCCAGCCCATGGCCAACCAGCCTCCAGCACTGTAAGCCTGCTGTTTGAGGGACTGCGTTAGGCTGTCGGCGGCATCGTCGTACTGTTTAAGATCGATCAACAGCAGGCCGCGCTGGTACCAAAACTGATGCTGGCCAGGCTCGAGCCCCACCGCTTGGTCAAAGCTATCTAAGGCCTCCTCTCGACGACCCAAACGCTTAAGCGTGTAGGCCTTGTAGCTCCAGATCAGACCATTGGCCGGATCGAGCTCAAGGGCACGATTAAACTGCTCCAGGGCATCGGCCTCCTGCTGCTTTTGGAGATAGGTCTTACCTAAGCTGACCCACACCTTGCTGTCACCCGTATGTAAGTCTAAGGCCTGGTGAAAACTTGAGATCGCAGCATCTAGCTGCTTCAGCTGAAGCAGCGCCTTACCCCGGTAATACCAAACTTTATAGAAATCAGGTCGCAATTCCAAAGCCTGAGCATAACTTTCAATAGCTCTATGATAGTCGCCCAGTCGGTGAAGGTTCTTACTGCGACGATAGACCGCCTTAAAATATGTCGGTCGTAGCGACAACGCCCGGTCATAGCAGTCGATGGCTTCCTCATAGCAGGTCAGCTTATCGAGGACAACGCCATAGTTACACCAAACCCTCGGCTGAGTGGACTTGAGGTCTAGGGTGCGGCGATAGCTCTCAGCTGCCTCGGCATATTGGCCGGTAGTCGCCAGCAGGTAACTACGGTAGTTCCAAGCCTGATAGTGGTTGGGATAGCTGGCAAGCAGACGCTCACAGATATCAATTTCAACTTCATAAAAGCCCCGCTGGTCGCGGTTACCCGAACTAGCCTGATGGCTGCGATGAGACCGGGCTGTAGAGATATCGACAACTTGTCCTAGCGCCATAATGGTGAATCTACCGACACGTGTGCGTAAAGCGATACTGACTTATACGAACATTATTGAGAACAACCGGAGGCAGATTACAAAACATTCAATTCAATTAAGATTCTATGAGGATCATGGCTCTTGCCTTGTCAGAATTGAGCACTTCTCCGTAACCGGCTGTGCTCAATCGCTGGTGTCCCCTGTGGGTTATACGGTAGCGGCATCGGCAGGATAGACAGCTGAGGCTCGACCTTGGCATAGCACAGCAGCAATCAGGCGTGACCCTGCCCCCCCAGTGACCTGACATTTACGTGAAGTTGCTGAAGCCGGGATGTCATTAAAGTGGCGAGACTTACCGCGCCATACGTAGGCTCAAAAACGACGATGGGGTCAACCGACAATAGTCGAATTTTGACCCATGGCGCATGGTTACACCTGTGCTGTGGCAAGCAGCTGATTTCTCAACGACCGTAGAAATGTGTGCGTCCGACCTTTTGGACGTTGTAAAGGAGCCTATGAATCCTGCCTTTGCCCCCCTAAACTGATTTTTTTTTGCCGAAAGGCTGTGGAAAACTTTGTGGAAAACCCAGCGACGTACCTGTTGAGAATGCCTTGAGCTTCAATCTTTGATGACAGAAAAAAGCCTTAAGAATTTTTCTGAATATCTTGAAATCCCTATGGAGAAAAGATTGTATGCACCTAGCTAAAGTTAAGGCGGACTTAACTTGTCGTGAACTAAAACCACCGAAAGTTATCCACAAGTCCGGGGATAACGCCACAAACTTGCAAGACCAAAATTAGCCTCCGTAAATTTGCCGAAATAATCCGCGACGCTGATTACTCCCGACAATCAACTCTCTCAACAGGTCGTAATGCCACTGATAGAGAAAGCTTTCTCCATGGGCTGAAAGGTTTCGCAGTCGGCTGATCTGGTCAATACTGGCGGCAGCTTGCTTAGCCTGCTGACTGAAGCAAGCGGACATGGGATGCTCCCACTGGTCTAGAAATTCTGACATTAGGTTGCGATCGCGACTGCCCACTTGGCGGTTGGCCTTGGTCTGCTTATAAAGGGCGCTGCCTTCCCCCGGAGACGGCTGTTTCAGCGCATCGGGACGGAGCGTTTTCCAGCCTTCGGCCAGTAAAGACGGCACCATCCCAATGGTGTACTTCTTAGACGGCCCCATGAGGATGCCACCAATTTCCGGCCCCCCATGAGTCAGCAAGAACTCGTACAAGTCCCTAAAGAACGGCACCACAATTTCTTTTTCCACTGCAAACCCCAGGCGGATGCCGGCTTCGGAATAATCGGCAATATGCGGATCAGCCCCATCGGCAGCAATCATTTGCGCATTTTTATAGGCCGCAAAGAGGTCCTGCTGGGTGCCGGGCTGTATGCAGAACCAAACACTATCCCCGACAGCCCGGCACCCAGCAGGACCTCTTTGCGGCCTATAAAAATGCGCAAATGATTGCTGCCGATGGGGCTGATCCGCATATTGCCGATTATTCC
>JBCBOC010000206.1:0-6525 GCA_039821475.1 Cyanobacteria bacterium J06632_22
CGAAGGGCTATAACTACTAAGCCCTACTGATAGACCCGCGCTTCTCATTGACCCCAACTTGACCCTAAATCGCTGTCTAGCCAAGTCGCAAGAAGGTCTAAAAAGTACAAGCATACTCAAATGAGTATGCTTGAAAGCCTTGATATACTTGCTGAAACTGAATCGGAGCGGCGGGATTTGAACCCACGACCCCCACTACCCCAAAGTGGTGCGCTACCAAGCTGCGCTACGCCCCGGTGCGTTAAAAACGCTTAACTAGACTAGCACACCTGGCGAAGATTAACGCTACGCCAATTAAAACTCTTCCTCCATGGGGGGTAGCGGCGGCAGTGCGCCGAGAAATGGTAGTTCCTGGGAAACATCGCGCTGAGGCTGAGAAGCACGCGGTTGGGCAACGACAGTGCCCGTATAGGCGGCTGGAGCATTGGCCACTTCTGTGTAGTTTGGGACGGGTTCAGGGTCGGCTAAGTACGCCCCAACCGGCACATCGGCACCGCAAATGTGGGACAAAGACAGGGTTCTACCGTCCGTCGTGGTCATGTAGCAGTCTACCTCGTCTGCGATCGCAATCCGATCACCCCCCCAGATCCAGCCACCCATCGCCAAACCACACAGTAATTTAGCTGACGTAACCAGCAGAGAACGCAACATAACACACCTAAGATGAGCAATATCGTGAATATACTGAATATTGCTTATCTTGCGTTGTGCGGATCGATACTGACAGTTTTTCGGAAATTAGTTATAAACCGTATGTTCCAGTTTACGTAAGCCTGAGCGTGGCCGCATTAGAATCCCACTAGAATCCATATGACCAACGGGCATAGTAGCCTCGGGTATCAATGTGGGTGAAGACGGTGGCACTGGCCAGACCGCCACGGGAGCCCCACCAACCGTTGAGTCGGTCATAAATGGTGTAAGGGTGAACGCCTGGAATGACAAAGTCAACCGCGTCGCCCACTAGGTGCCGAGAACGGCTAGCCCCGCCGACTCGCCGATTGGTGGCCGGATCCCGATACCAGGAATTGATCTTGACGGGACGGTTGCCCAAGCGCTTGCGGACGTCTTCCATCACTTTAGCCACACGGATAATGCCGTAGACCGTATTGCGATTGACGGGGATGCGGCTGCCATTTTTTGTCGCTTCGGCCCAGGTAAAATTGCCTCCTGGCAAAATCGGCTGCGATAGGTAAAACTTGCTGCTGAATCCGGGCAAACGAATGTAAGGACCGGACGGCTGAGCCGGGGCAGGTGTTTCGTTTTTAGGCTGGTTGTCGGGTTCGTTGCCTTCGATGCGAATATCGGGGCTGTAGGCGTACCAAACCGTATGGGCGCGATTCGGCACGCTGGGGCTCGCGAACTCTAATTTAATGTGGTTACTCTGTGCCTTTTCGTGGCCAATGAGTTCGAACTCACTTTGGTTTTTGACAAAGGCTTTTTGGTTGGATGCTAACTGCGACGACATCTTGGGGGCCAACTTGAGTACAGTGTCGTTGGTTACGGTTAGGGTAATAGTGTCCCCTTCAATGCTGACATCGGGCTTATAGACATACCAGCTCGTACGATTTTCTGGACCGAGAAAGGCGTTTGCGATCGCAACTCTCACGTGTTCATTATTGGCAGGCAAATACGACTGCAGGTAATACTCAGTGCCCTGGGGGACAGAGACTTTCTCCTTGGCCGGGAGCTGCCCCGAGGAGATAGGCTTCAGCTTGAAGACCGTGTTGCGATTGACCGTTAGCTTGACTTTGGTGTCGTAGACTCGCACATCTGGCGCGTACACATACCAGGTTTTATGTGGGGTCCCCCTAAGAGGAGACTTTAGCGTGACTTTAATATGTCCGCCTATTGACCGTTCATGGGCAGCGACGTCTAACTCGGTCCCATTGCCGACAAAAGATTTTTCACCATCGCTGAGCTGTCCCGACAGTTTTGGGGCGAGCTTGAACAGCGTGTCACTAAAAACCTTGATTTTCATAGGAGAGCCCCTGAACCGCGCAGTTAGTTTCGTTGAATGTACCGACAGACTCAAGTAACAAACTCATCACAACACCCTGAACTGTATACACAGCATTGGTTTTAGACAGTTGAGTTACCCATAATCTGGCGCTATCGTACCCATTTCTAGTCAGAAACCATAGCGCCAGCCCCAAAGGATTTATCAAGTACGGGACATCACGAGACTATAGCCGCCGCCACAAAGCCCCTTGCTTGGAGTTCGTGCACGACGGCAGGCCACTGGGCTCTAATACTGGATACTTAGAGGCCAAAGATGTCCTAAGCGCTTGGCCCAACACGGTGCGCTGGGTTAACCCTTGAAGAAAATACGCCTATTGGGCCCTTTTCTTAGAAGCAAAGTGGCAAGCGCTATCTTCTCGGCAATCAGGGGTCAGGGTTCGAGTATGCTTGCTAACCGAGCTAGCGTCGCCAACAGTGCTGGCACAGCAGCAGCAGGCCAGGTGCCTTCGCCGCCACGGCCAGTGAGTAAAATCAGGCGCAGGTCATAGCAATGGGGAAATCCTTCGGCCTCTAGCCAAATGCGCTCTGTTTCCTGTTCACAGGTAATACGCTCTTCGTCCATCAGCTCGTTGCCCATGGCTACCATTGTGTCGGCTAACTGCTGGCTTAGGCGACACACATCGGCCAGTTCGGGGGTGGTGAGTTCTAGCGCCCAGGCTTCACTACCCAGTAACGCAGTAAATTCTGCTGCGGCTGGGTTCCAGCCCACGCGCCAGCCGGAACCTTCCCAAAGTTGACGGGATAGCGCGACACTCAAGGGGTTGCGCTCTGGCCAGTGAAAATTTCAAACAGGCTCTGAGCCAAGCGATTGCGCTGGTCTCGGCTCATGTTGGCCACGGCCGTTTGGTCACTTGCCATTAGGCCCCCCGCGGCCTGGAGGTCGTCCTGCTGGGGATAAAATTGTGCATCCATCGGCTGGAAGGCTCCGAGATAGTCGGCTAGGGTCAGCTTCCAGTCCAGACGAAAGTTTGCTGGACGGTCTTTAACAAAGAGGTGATAGCGGATTAGGCGACTGACTAGGGTGCTGTCAGTCGCTGGGGTCCCATCGGCATTGAAGTAGCCATTCTCCAACGGCAGGTCTGGATGTTGGGTATAAACTTGGGTTGCGATCTCAACAGGCTCTATCCGACGTAACACTACTGCAGGCTGGGCCTGTACTGCCCCCTGCCAGCCAAACTGAACTGTTAAAACCTGCGCAGCGATCACTAAAACTGTCGCCAGCACACCGCTGACGACCCATCGCATCTGGCGCGTCCTGAATAGGCGCGTCTTTACGGCGTGCGCTTTTGAAGGGCGCGTCATAAACGCACTACTCTCCGATAATCTCGGGCTGTGTCAGTTCGTCAGACATTTCAATGATGGCACGCAGTACGGGCTTCATCCGTGACTCGTCCATGTTGTCAAACTCTTCAAAGCGGCGACGCTGGGCCCGATTGGCGACCTGGACCGTGATGCGATAGCGGTTTGAGGCGGCGCTGATCAGGTCTTCGGTACGGCGCATGATTTGGGCGCTTTCCAGGGTCAGTCGCTTCATGTAGAACTCTTGTGGCTGGACGTTCGCCATTCTAGCCTAAGTCTGCGACTTTGTCGGATGTTTGGCCGAGGGTGAGGCAGCTCCTGTAAGGAAGCCCAGCATTTTTGTTTACATACTTTTACAATGAAGCTGCACCCGATTTCTTAGTCTTCCATCCGTCCCATGCCCGATACGCTTACTAAACTTGCTTACCAAACCTTTCAGCAGGGCCGACAGGCATTTGGCTTTGCCCACAAAACCGTCAGCACTCGGGTAATGAGGCTGGTATCGCCCATTGAGCGGTCCGAAACGCCTAAAGTCAGTGAAGAACTGTTCGCCAAGATGCGAACCATGATGGATGAGCTGCTAGAGGCCGATTGGCAAGATGCCGAGGATGGCGTTTACCCCAAGCATCTGCTGTTCGATAACCCTTGGGACGACTTCTTTCGCTACTATCCGATGATTGTGTTAGACATCCCAACCATTTGGGAGCGCGCCCAGCACAAACGCTATCAAGACTTCACGCCCGATGTGAATACCGAAGGCTACCCCGACTACTACATTCAAAACTTCCACCACCAAACCGGCGGCTATCTGACAGACATGTCCGCCAACATGTATGACACCCAGGTGGAAATCCTCTTTAACGGCACTGCCGACCCCATGCGTCGCCGCATCCTCACGCCGCTGAAGCGCCATATCGAGCAGATGCGGACCGCGGCAGACACGCCTCAGCCGGTCAAGGTCCTCGACATTGCCTGCGGTACGGGCCGTACCCTACGCATGATTCGCGAAGCCCTTCCCCAAGCAGCCCTGTACGGTGTAGACCTGTCCCCAGCCTACCTGCGTAAGGCCAACCAGCTGCTGAGCCAGTCCCCTGGGACCTTGCCTCAGCTAATCCAGGCCAATGCCGAGAAGTTGCCTTATCTAGACGGCTACTTTGAAGCGGTTACCAGCGTGTTCATGTTCCATGAGCTGCCCGCTACCGTACGCCAGAACGTGATTGATGAAGCCTATCGGGTAACCCAGCCCGGCGGTGTATTTGTCATTTGCGACTCCATTCAGGCACTAGACTCTCCCGAACTCAAGCCCTTTATGGAGGGCTTCCCCGAGACTTTCCATGAGCCCTACTATCGTCACTACACAACAGATGACATTGTGGCGCGCCTAGAGTCGACCGGCTTCGAGAGTGTGGAGACCTACAACCACTTTATGAGTAAGTACTGGGTCGCCCGCAAGCCAGCATAGTGTTCTGTCAACTCCAGAATTTAGGGTTGGCTGAGCGGGTGAAATAGTGAGGTAGTGAAATAGTGCTAGACCTTTTGCTTGACAACGGTTTAAGGCAATATCTACTTCACTATTCACCACTCACTACTCCACTAGGTGCCCTTTCCCCTTCTCCCCCTGAGAGAACAGGCCGGGTGATGTAGGATTTCTCTCTTCCCTGCGAATGAGCCTTTAGATTAACCTTCTCTCTTTAACAACTCATGCCTCTGACTCAAACGCAACGCAATAAGCTCGACCCCACGAATGATCTGGACTTTTACGCCCAGCCGCGGTTCGTGACCCATGTGGACGAGAGTTTTATTAGTCAACTGACAGCTCTGTACCGTCAGCGGCTGCGGCCCGATACGCGCATTTTCGACATGATGAGTAGCTGGGTGTCACATCTGCCCAGCGATGTCAGCTTTGCCCATGTGGAAGGGCATGGCATGAATGAGCAAGAGCTAGCCCGCAACAAACGACTGAATCACTATTTTGTGCAGAACCTAAACGAGAACCAATCCCTACCGCTCGAAGATCAGTCTTTCGATGCGGTGCTGAACACGGTGTCGGTGCAGTATCTGCAATACCCGGAGAAGGTGTTTGCTGAGGTACATCGCATTCTGAAGCCAGGTGGTATTGCTATTTTCAGCTTCTCTAATCGAATGTTTTACCAAAAGGCGATCGCGGCCTGGCGGGATGGTAGTGAAGCAGGCCGGGTAGAGCTGGTGAAGCGCTACTTTCAGTCGGTGCCAGGGTTTAGCACACCAGAAGTGATAGAGAAAAAGTCAGAAGTGCCCGCGATTTTGCAGATGATGGGCATGGGTGGGGCGGACCCGTTTTATGCAGTCATGGCTGAACGGGTGGAATCGTTGGTGAAGTAGGGTGTGTTAGCTCGCGTAACGCACCTTCTCTATATAACTGTCTCCTTCAACCTGTCTGCCAGAACGCCAATACCCCCTATCGATGCACCGTCAGGGCAATCGGATGACAGTCCAGTGCGTCAACGCTGGCCAGATCGCCCGTGTCGCCTGTAGAGGTGCAGTCCAGTAGCTGATGACTATCGGTGGGGGGCTGCACAATCAAATAGTGCTCTGTAGGAATGCCAGAGATTTCTACCTGGACGCAGCCGGTAGCGAGCAGCAGAATGCTGGCCAAAATAAGACCAAAAAGAAGTTTGAAACGTTGAGCGAAGTAGCGCACTGCTGCTATGGTCTCCTGTCTGTCGAGCACTTTATGTGAGTCATGATCACATAGTTTGGCTTGTGGTGCTAGAAGCAAAGGCTGTGAACGACTTTGCCTATTATTCGGCCATGTTGGCAAAGTGGTCTTGCAGTTCGCGGTGGATAAAGCGGTAGCGGCCACCGATGCGCTGGAGTAGGCGGCGTTCGACGCAGTAGTTGAGGAAGCGAGCGTAGTTCCAGGGGGTGTAGCCACTGAGGGTGAGGACGATGCGGAGGGCGAGATGTTGAATGACTGATTCTCCCCCACCTGAGAAGAATCCACAAAAAGTGGCAAAGCCAATACCACCCAAGAAGATAGATAAGACAGACATATTAGAAAAGTCCTGAAATACTCTACTTGCAGATAATAAGAATAAAAGAACACTGAATGGATAGCTAAAGCAGACTATTAATATAATATTTTTAAGAGTCTTAAATATTCCCTGGTTGGGTATCTTCTTAAGTTGAAAATCCGCCCTAAACCCGACTAAAAAGAAGCTCCAGAAA
>JBCBOC010000534.1:0-3584 GCA_039821475.1 Cyanobacteria bacterium J06632_22
ACTGGAACGATCAGGAGGCGCTGGACTACTACTGCGGCAGGTTGCGAACCTTGGCGCGCTACGCCGAGCTGATCGAGACGCCTGCCCGCATGATGGTGGTCACCTATGCGCAGATGCTCAATCAAACGGCTGCAGCGCTGACGACCCTACAGAACTTTCTGCAAACGCCCGTGACCTTTTCGGAGGAGTACCAGGTGCTAAAAACGACTGGTATCAAAGGTATTGGCGATTCGAAGGGCAATATTAAAGCGGGTAAAATTGTGAGAGCGCAACGTCCCCTCACCCGCGAGTTCAATGCCGACCTATTGCAGGAGGCTCAGGCAACCTACGATCAGGTTTCAGCGACGCTGTTTCAACGCTGTCAGGGGCTTCCTTCTGGGGGGCAGTAGTGACAAAGGAGATCGTTCTAACCGCCCCGCTTCTGTAATGTCCCTCGCGTCACCCCCAGTTGATTGTGTAGGCGCAATTGTTGCCACAACTGTTTACCGCTGATTTCACCGCGCAGCAGTTGCTGGTAGCAGTCGATGGTTTGGGTCACCTGCCGAGGGGACTCATCCAGAAATTCCACTCGGAACCGGCTAGCACCGTGGTGCACCAGCGTATGGACGTACTCTGCGCCAGTTTGAGCCGTGCCGTTGTACACCGTGTTGCGGCAGCCCGCATCGGCACTCAGAACGTGCTCAGTGCCCGTGCGATCGCGCAGCTTTACCTGATGGGTTTCGCAGGGTCGCCCGCAGTTGGTAAAGTCTGTTCCCTCCGACAAAAACGCACAAAACACGCAGTGCTCCATGTGAAACATCGGCATATGCTGGTGTATCGTCACGTCGAACCAGTCCGGCGGCACCGCCGATAGCAGGTCCACCAGTTGCCCCACATTCAAGTCGTAGGAAGCAGTCAGCCGCTCTAGGCCATAGGTCTCCATAAAATAGGCCGCCGTGATCGGGTTAGCCACATTGAGGGAGAAATCCCCCACACAGCGCTCCCCAGCGAAAAAGGCCAAATGATCATAATTACGGACAAGATAGCCCGTTGCGCCAGCAGCCCTCACTTGCTTAAGGATGTACTGCTCACCGGGCTTGGTAATGCGTGGCGGCGCGACAAAGATATCGACACCCGCCCCGTCAGCTCGGGCCACGGCATCCCGATACCGGGTCGGGTCTTCGAATTCGCAATATATCGTGGTGACACCGGCCTCTAGCGCAGCCTGCAACTGACCTTGATTGCGGACTAGTACCCGCAGATCGGCCGAGCTGAAAGTCTGAGGCCGTTCGGGCAGTAGGTCGCGATAGCTGGCAACGTCACTGAGCTGCCACTGAACAGACGCTGACCGCTGCGCGAGCAGGGCGTCAACCAATGCCCGCCGCATCCGGTTCAGCTCACTCACTGGCAGCATCACACCACCGTCTACCTCGCAGGTCAACTGCGCCAGTCTAAAGGGGGTATTGCCCAGGCGGGCAAACTGCTGAATCAGTTTCTCAGGGGTTAGGGGGCGGCTGTGGGCTGCGACCAGGGGCATATTCGACTGGACCTGCACGGTTGCTGAGATTTGATCGCCTAGCGTTTGTGCGATCGCAACCAAATTTTCCCCCTCTCGCCCCCTAACCCGCACCTGAATCGGCCGCTGAAACTTAGGCTGATCGCCACTGTAAGACTGTCGTAACGTCTTTTCTAAGTCAGGGTCCGACGTCTTCCAAAGCTGCGTCCCCGGAGAAATCCGACGCAGATCAATATCACGATGTCCAAATTCCAGCCGCGTTATTTTCCCCTGGCGCGCCACAGCATACACACGACCGCCCTGATCGGTATCGGGGTGCCCCGTATCAAACACCACACCATCCCCCGGACGAATGGGGATTTTCGTTTCAATCATCACCTGCCGAGCCTTCACCGCCGACACGTCGCCCAAATAAACACCTCGCTTTTTGGCAAATCGCCCATGCACCAACGCCTGATTATCGAGGCCCTGGAACCACCCCGTATAGAGCCCACGCGAGAAAGCCATTTCTAAAGCGTAACGGTCTTCGGCAGCCACGGGGTCTGACACAGGCCATTGACCTAGCTTATGCAGCGCCGGATCTGGTGCAGCCCCGGGTTCAGCTGCCATCACCCGATCGAGAGCCTGCCGATAGGTCCCCGTCACCCCCGCCACATACTCCGGCGTCTTCAGCCGGCCCTCAATCTTCAGACAGCTCACCCCCGCCCGCACCAGATCCGACAGCACTGGCAAACCGGATAGGTCCTGGGGACTCAGTAAATACTGACGATCCCCCAGGGCCACCTGTTGGCCATCGGCAATCAGGTCATAGGTCATGCGACAAGCCTGGGCACACTCCCCTCGATTGGCCGAGCGCCCTCCCAAAGACTCACTGGTCAAACATTGCCCCGAATAGGCCACACATAGCGCCCCATGCACAAACACCTCCAACGGCAGGGACACCCCAGTCTGCTTCAGCTGCCGTTGAATGCGGTGCAAATCTTTGAGGGAACATTCTCTCGCCAGCACCACTAGCTTGGCCCCCACCTGCTGGGCAAAGGCCACTCCCGCCGCTGAGGTCACTGTCATTTGTGTCGAGGCATGAATGGGAAAGTCCGGCGACAGGTGACGAATCAGACGACAGATTCCCACATCCTGCACAATAGCTGCATCCACCCCCGCGGCAATCACTGCCCGCAGATAAGCTTCCGCCGCCGCCAACTCCTTGGGAAACACCAAGGTATTCAACGTGACATAACCTTTTACGCCTCGCCGATGGAGCCAGGTCATCAGCGTCGGCAGGTCTGCCTCAGTAAAGTTCTCGGCCCGCATGCGGGCATTAAACCGGTCCAGACCAAAATAAATCGCATCCGCACCATTCTCCACCGCCGCCTTAGCACAATCCCAATTCCCCGCTGGAGCCAACAGTTCAGGGCGATGCGTTACCGGGCTGGCGCTGGCCAGTGCAGATAAACCATCGGGCTTAGACAAGTCGCGAGTCATGCTTCGTTCTAGTGGGGAGACTGGAAATGGGGACGTTAACCAGAAAGCGGATACAACCTAGACCGCCGGAATAGGACTGCCGCCAAGGACTGACACTAAGGACTGGCGCCAAGGACTGGAGGAGAAGGCGATGGCATCTGTCACAGGGCGAGGGACCCTGCTCAATGCTGATGCCCGGAGTATCGTTTTTCCGTTGATTCAGTTTGCTCGAGTTCCTCGAGTGTAAGCCAACTCACTTGACCCCTCTCGCGACAAAACACGTTGAACCCCCAAAGGGGCTTATCGTAACTTTGGCTCACCGCAGCACCTTAGGCCCCAATCGCTTGAGCCCAGCGCCATTGATCCCTAATATGATTGAGGGATTTGCAAATCTAAAAAAAAGTTAAAGGCAATCGTTAGGAGGCACCATGGCTGACCGACCAATTATCTTGGGCATTGTGGGCGACAGCGCCGCTGGAAAAACCACCTTGACCCGAGGCATTGCACAGGTGCTAGGGGAAGATCAAGTCACAGCCATTTGCACCGACGACTACCACCGCTACAACCGTCAGCAGCGCAAAGAAATGGGTATTTCAGCGCTGCACCCGGACTGTAGTTACAGTCCGGG
>JBCBOC010000728.1:0-2475 GCA_039821475.1 Cyanobacteria bacterium J06632_22
ACACCGTCAGTTTATCCGTAACGTCCAGTTGGTCTTACCTTGCCGTATGTGCCCATGTCCCAAGCCCCACTAGCATCCTCACCCAAAGTTTCGGCGCCAGCAGAATGGCATCGAACCCAGCAATGGGGGCCGTTAGCGATTCGTTATGCTCGCCATCGCTGCCACAACGATGGTGCAGCAGATGCGTGGAGCTATCCAGATGAACACACCTTGGGGCTGTTTCTGTCACCGCGCCCGTTCAAATTTGTCCATCGGCAAGCAGGGCGCACCCAGGCCGGGCTCTACAGCAAGGGCGATTTACTAATTACCCCAGCGGGTACAGCGCTGGCGACTCAGGCTGAGGGCGATGTCCATATTGTTCAACTGCGGCTTCAAAATGGGTTTGTAGGGCAGGTGGCAGAGAAAACCTTAGGGCAAGATTGCGATCGCATCCAGCTTGTCCCAGCCTTTCAAACCCATGATCCTCAAATTGAAGCCATTGCCACGATGCTGCTAGCCGAACTCCAGGGTGAATCATTTGGCAGCCATTTGTATATTGAATCCCTCGCAAATGTACTGGCAGTCCATTTGCTACGACACCACACGACCACACAACCAGATCTGCCGACCTACGAAGGTGGGCTCCCCCAGCGTCAGCTTTTACAGGTTCTAGACTATATCGATGCTCATTTAGGCAACGAGATCACCCTAGCTGATCTCGCGCAATTAGTTGGCATGAGCCAGTTTCACTTTGGGCGTCTGTTTAAACAGTCGCTAGGTCTGTCGCCTTATCAGTATCTGCTGCAGCAAAGAGTAGAAAGGGCAAAACAACTGTTGAAGCAAACGGACAACCCTGTTGCGGAGATTGCGCTTGAGTGCGGGTTCAATAGCCACAGCCATTTGGGACGAAAATTTCGGCAACTGACCGGCATCACGCCAAAAGCCTACCGTAACCGTTAGGCAATGGGGGACCTGACGCTCAGCGTTCACGTCTACATCAACCCTAGCTCTGCAGCCCGTTTCACCGCCGCCCGACGATTGGTGACGTTGAGCTTGCTGTAAATCCGTTTGGTATGGGTCCGTACAGTACTCAATGCCACCACCAGTTCACGGGCAATTTCTGGGCCAGAGAGTTCGGTGTTGAGCAGTCGCAGGACGTCTAATTCTCGCTGGCTCAGGGGTTCAACGAGGGGAGGCGGAGAAGGGGAGAAGGGAGAAGGGGGAAAGGGAGAGGGCGCTTCAGACTGTTGTCCCCAAGTTCCTAATACGGTCAGTAAATGCTGGGTGTAAGTGGGGGGGATGTTGCGAGTCTGCGCTGTTTTCAACAGTTCTGCCATTGGGGGGCCGCAGTCTGCAAAGATGCGAACGTGGCCGTCCGGTTCGGCTAGGGTTAGGGCACGTTCTAGAGGCGGTATAGCGGCGGGTAAATCCCCTTTAGCCTCATGAGCTAGGGCCATCACCACTAGGATCTTGATAATGCTGGCAGTACGTTCCTGGGCTTCTGCGGCGGCTAGCAGTCGGGATAGGAGGTCAGTGACCTGAGGCATCACTTCATCCATATTGTCTTGTCGATACTGCCCGATTAAGATGCTCGCTAGGGTCAGATGTTCATACTCGCGTAGATAGTCTGGCTTATCGTCTACTGATAAACCACTTTCCTGTAACCAACCCAGCGCTTCAGTCAGTCGGCCCTGCTGCAACCACCATCTCACCCTCAAAGCCTCAATCGGGCGGACATTCGGCAGCGGCGATCGCCGATATAACCGTGCGGCTTCCTCAAGCTGTTCCAAGGCTTTGTTTAAATCTCCTTCAGCCGCTGTCAACTGTGCCTTAACCAGCCACACAAAATAGTCGAACCCTGATGTCGACCCCTGCTTCCGCAGTTCCTCACCCTTTTTCAGCAGCTGATGGGCCGTGTCCAAATCCCCTTGTTCGTAGTAAAGCTCGCTTAACACCAGGTATAGATCCGCCGTCCCCTGCAAAATCGGTTCCGGCTGTTGATCGGCCAGCTTCAGGGCTTGATCACAGGCTGCGATCGCAACTCGCAGCCGTCCCTGGGCTAACCCCATTTGGGCGAGCACTGAGGTGGCACAGATGGCAATCCGAACACTGCCCCGCTTTTGAAAAATCTTCAACCCCTCATCGAAGGATTGATACGCCGATGCGGCGTCGCCACGCGTCCAGTAGGCCAAACCAAGGAAAGAGGCCGTTACGCCCCGTTCGTTATCGTCCTCGGAAGGTAATAGGGCTAAAGCCTGCTCTGCATGGGTGATTGCGCCAGTAAAATCGCCCAGCGCCTGGGCGCGAAAGGCACGGGCATTGGCAATGGCAGCCGGTAGAGACCGATACGTGTCTTGATCAGTAGCAACGGCCTGCGAGAGGGCTCGTTCAGCATCTTGTAAACGATCTTCAACCGCGTCTACTTGGCCAGTATTTAGGAGTGCGATCGCATAGGCCACACTGAGAACGGGGCGGGCTCGAATGAGCGAATCAGGT
>JBCBOC010000587.1:0-3281 GCA_039821475.1 Cyanobacteria bacterium J06632_22
GCAATTGCCCCTCGCGCTAATCTTTCAAGGTCTGTCTGTGGTGGTGACTTTACGGTCAAAAAGCTGGTCTATTGAAGAGATTACGCTGTTCCCTGAGTGAATTTGCGATCGCACTTCCCGCCGCCTGAGTCTCCAAATCTTTATACAATCAATGATCGCATTTAAGAACACTAGACAATCTAACGACTATCGGAGCCGTTAGAACCGCCATAAAGGTTGGATACTTACCAAGGTCCATAGCCAGCCATGGGCCTTGGCCTGGCGAAGAAACAGCGGCACAGAGACAGTAACGTCAGAAACTCACGAAAAATGGTCAACGTGATAGAACAACTTTTTTTGAACGTTCGGGTCCGAAGAAGAATCTCTAGCCTTGTGAGGAGAACCACGATGTTTTTGGGCATGGCCAACGTTTATTCTCGCTTTAACGTGCGTAATCGACTGATGACTGCCGCCAAGTCCTGTCGACGAAATCGCGTTAAATCTCCACGGTTCAATTCAGATAAGTCATCTAACCCATTCGCATCTATCTGCCGGTCAATTTCAGCCAACCAGTCCCCCAAGGCCTGTTGATCTAGTCCTCGCCGCTGGCTCAGAATCAACGCTTCTGCAATAGCACGGACCTGTCCTACCTCAGCCAACTGTTCCACCGCCCGCAGATCGATCGGCTGGCGGTCAATTTCTAAACAGTCGACATCATAGACTTTAACTTTAGGGCTACCCCCTCGCCGACCATCACGGCGGCCGCCATCGAAGCGCGGCAACCGGACCTGCCGCTGGGTCAAGGGGCCGAATTCCTGTCCCCCCTCGACCTGGCGAGGGTTAGCCGTTCGAGCCAGGGCGTGGGCCTGTTCGGTCACGTCGGTAGGTTTGTAGTTCTCTAGGGCAATCACCGTATCTGCAACGCCAAAATAGTCCCCACTACCGCCCATCACCAAAAGAGTCGACACACCATGGTCGGTATAGAGCTGCCGCACCTTATCAACAAAGGGCGTAATCGGCTCTTTGTCCTTACTGATTAACGCCTGCATCATGCGATCGCGAATCATAAAGTTCGTTGCAGCAGTGTCCTCATCCACCAGCAAGACCTTAGCACCGGCTTCCAAGGCTTCAATAATATTGGTGGCCTGGGACGTACTGCCACTCGCATTGGTGGTCGAAAAACGTTCGGTGGAGATGTCCTGGGGCAGCGCCCCAATAAAAGGAGAAATGTTGACCCCGCAAACGCTGCGCCCCTCCTCCGCACGAACTTTGACGGCGGTGAGATCGCACACCACCTGTTCCCGACCATCGCCCGGAATATGGTTGTAAACGCCGACACTGAGGGCGCGCAGCAGGGTGGACTTACCGTGGTAGCCCCCCCCAACAATGAGCGTAATCCCGACGGGGATACCCATGCCTGTGACCGAGCCTTGATGGGGTGTTTCAAGCTGGACTTCCAGCCGTTTAGGCGACTGAAAGGGGACCGCATTGTCCAAAGGCGTGTCTTCGACGCCACTGCGACGCGGCAAAATGGCTCCGTTAGCCACAAACCCCACCAGATTGTGATCAGCAAGCTGCTGACGCAATGCGATCGCATCTTCGTAGGCGGCCAAATGGCCCTCCACCCTGTCGGCGGACAAGGCCTCCACCCGTAGGCTCTCTGCTGCCAACTGGGGAATATCATCACACAGCAGGGCCGCTGCCGCCCGTCCCGCAATTCGCCGCCCAAAGGCCGGCAACCCTACCCCGAACCGAACCTCAATAGCGTGTTCGTGGATCTGTACCGATGTGCGCGGCAAAATCACCTGACTGGGACAGAGCATCGATAGGGCGCCACGCTTACCCGATCCAGATCCGTCAACTCTGCGACGCTGTTGTAATTCAATCACCCGCCGAGACACTTGCCGGTTCAAAAAGTCCGCCATCGCAATGCGCCGCTGTCCCCTTAGCCAAGTCTCAGGCAGATTGGCCATCCCCCGATCGACCCACAGGCTGGCTCGACTCGGCAAAGCAAAGGGGTCAGCCTGGACATGGTGAATTCGTAGCGTTAACCCTGCAAAGCAATGCTCTCCCTTGATTTGCCGATAGGCTTTGTAGCTGCTCCCATCCAACTGGTGCAGTAGATCACGGAGCAATTGTGAAGCAGCCATAACTTAAGTGAGAAAAACTATGCAGAAAACAGTCAGTAAGCCTGCGGATTTCACGGTTCTATCTCCGGGGAAATAACGGCTAGGCTTCTGTGTAGTTCTCGGGTTTACAGGTCAGCGTAACGTTGCCATCAGCCTATGAATCGGTATTCAGGTGACCCCGGTCACTAACGCCAATGATTAAGGTCATGGGTCAGATGGCAAGCTGTCACAGAATAGAGCATTACTTTTCTGAATACTGAGTATTGTGAAAACTAACAGCCAGGTGTGAGGGAGGTTAAGGGATGTTTCGTGCTATTCGCTCCGTGTTTTCCGCTCGTTCGAACAGCGGATTGGGATATTGGGGTCCGAAGTATTTCGGAAAGCTGCTACCGCTTATCACCGCAGGCGTTTTAATGTCTGGCGGCAGCGCCATGGCCGCACCGAAGGCTCCCCTCAAGGCACAACCTGCATACCGTCCGACCGTGCAACTTGCCCAGTTGCCTACCGAGGCCGAGCCCCGCATTCCGACAGTTAGTGGCGCACTTGCAGACGGCGTTTACTTTTTTGGTGCTGCCCCTGAGCGAGATCAGCTTGGCGTGGAGTACATGGTTTTTGAGGTTGATAACGCTCAGGTTGTCGGTGCCTTCTATCTACCCTCCTCTAACTTCGATTGCTTTCACGGCGAAGCGGGGCCAGATGTCTTAGCGCTTAACATCACAGACAGCTATGACCAGGCGGTGCATTCCTACGATTTAGCTATGGAGTCAGTCCCAGCTGCAGTCGCTGGAGGTGGCGCAGGTGCTTTTGCACCCGTCGGTTTTTATTCACTGGGTCAAACCAGCGATCTAGAGGCTGAGCTACTCACAACCTGCCAAGCAAACTATGCAGATGCCATCTAACACTGCCCTTTAACACCATGGCGCCTTGGCAGTCCTTGAGCTAATCTGCCAGGGCCACATAAGGCAATGCCCTGAATCCTTACCCACCACCAGGAAGCGCATCGGTTGTACCAGCTGATGCGCTTCCTTTTTGGACTTCCCTATGGGAGTGACCTATAGCTGCCGCCACTTTGCTTCTAAGAAAATGGCCCAATAGGCGTATTTTCTTCCAGGGTTAACCCAGCGCACCGTGTTGGGCCAAGCGCTGAGGACATGTCTGGCGTTCAAGTACTGA
>JBCBOC010000613.1:0-3151 GCA_039821475.1 Cyanobacteria bacterium J06632_22
CTAACGGTGGTGAATCTATTTGGCTATCGTACGCCAGAGCCGGGCAAACTGCATACAGGCGCGAATGGTGGGGTCATCTCGCTCGGCATCGGCCCGACTGGGGTTGAGCATGACAAACACCACCGGCTGCCCGCTCGGTTGCCAATGCCGAGATAGCGAATAGCGATACTGCCCGGTCGGATCAAATAGGGCAGCTCGCTGAATGGCAGACTTCATCAGCAGCCCTGTATAGAGTGGGCGGGTGTCGTGGTCTGAACCCAGTCCAGGCGTAGGCCATTTGCCGAGCCGTTTACAATAGTTAACATAAAGAATAGATGGGGTCTGCGGCTGCAGTCTGCGCCTGAACGCAGCTTCAAACGGGTTCCCGCTCTCACTTTTCAGGAGGCATCTTGCGCGTATTCACCCAGTTTAGTCCGGCGCTTCGTTGGAATTTAATTGTCTTATTTATTGCTGGGCTGTGCTTCTGGGCAGGGTTGGCGGGACTGTTGCCCAGCTTGCCGCTCTATATCGAACAGTTCGGGGCGAACGGTCAACAAATTGGCTTGGTGATGGCCAGCTTTGGCCTTGGCTTAATTGCTCTCCGGCCTACCATGGCGCATATCACAGATACGTGGGGGCGTAAGCCAGCCATCTTGATGGGGTTAAGTGCGATCGCAGCAGCGCCCTTAGCCTATCTACTCGTCCAGATGTTGCCGGAGTTTACCTGGACGGTGACCCTTGGTGAGCGAGCCTGGCAGGTGCGTTCGCCGCTGCTATTGATGATGCTATTTCGGGCCGGACATGGCTTGAGTATTGCCGCCTTTGTGACGGGCTACAGTGCGTTGATTGCAGATCTGGCACCCCCGGACCAACGAGGTGAACTGATTGGCTACATGAGTTTGGTCAATCCCATTGGTATGGCGCTGGGGCCTGCACTGGGTGGTTTCCTGCAGAGTGGCAGTGGCTTTGCCCTGGTGTTTTTGTCCATGGCTAGCATTGGTGGGGTGGGGTTGCTCTGTGCCTCGACGGTCACCGAACCAGTTCGCGACGCTGCATTGAAAGATGCGACTCAGAAAATTGGGCGCACTAAGTTCTGGTCGTTGCTGTGGCTGCCGTCGATTCGGGTCCCTGCGATCATGTTACTGCTGGTGGGGTTGGCCTTTGGCTCGTTGGCCACGTTTATTCCCCTCTATGCCCGTGAAAGTAATTTGGCTGTGAATGTGGGGCTAATTTACACCGCTTCGGCCATTGCCAGTTTTGTCATTCGTCTATTGGTGGGCAAGGCCTCAGACCGCTATGGTCGGGGACGGTTTATTACGGTGGGCCTGGTCTTGTATACCCTCTCCATGGCGGTGCTGTGGTGGGCCCCAAGTGAGGCGATGGTACTGCTAGCGGGGGCTATTCAGGGCGCTGGTGGGGGCATGCTGATTCCTATGGTGGCGGCGTTGATGGCCGATCGGTCGACCCCTGAGCAGCGCGGGCTGATGTTTGGTCTATGTCTGACGGGATTTGATGTGGGTATTGCCCTGTCAGGACCGGTGATGGGCCAAATTGCCGACTTGACCAGCTACCGAGATATTTTTGCGATCGCAGGGTTAATGACGTTAGTGGGACTGGTCGTTTTCGTGACCACCTCTAGCAAAGACTTCGCCCACTCTGTTCGGTTTGCCTTAGCAGGGGGACGAGATGTGTACGCAGTCCCATCGCCCTAACGTTGGGGTCTAGTGCTGCGCTACCGAGTTTGAGAAGATATACCGTGTGCTCACCCTGCTTGAGCCTCTGAGGGGCATGTCTCCTCAAGCTCAGCGCAAAGCGAGCGCCGTGATGCTTGGTAAGGGTTGACCCACTTAACCTTGATGCTGCGATGCCCTAAGGATAGGTCCCCAGGAGATGCCAAAAGGTAATGCCAAAAGACAAATGCTGCACCCCTCATCAATCAGGACTGCAGCATTTGTGGTGTCTTTGAAACGGGCCTGAAGGGATTCGAACCCCTGACACCCTGGTCCGTAGCCAGGTGCTCTGTCCACTGAGCTACAGGCCCTCAACGGCTCTTAATCCTAACACATCCCCTCACGCAAAAACACAATCCAAAAAAACAATTCCCCCCAAAAAATCCTCAGAAATCCCTATGTCAATTTCGCCATCCGCCGCTGATGCTGTTGATACCACTACGCTTGATGCAATGTCCTTAAATCATATTGATGAGGCTGGGCAGGCCCGTATGGTCGACGTATCCGAGAAGCCCATTACGGTGCGGCAGGCTGTAGCCGAGGGTTTTATTCGGATGCAGCCAGACACGCTGACGGCCATACAAAACGGCGAAGTGGCGAAGGGCGCTGTGCTCAGTACCGCACGAATTGCCGGCATTATGGCGGCGAAGCAGACGGCGAACTTAATTCCCCTGTGTCACCCGTTGCCCATTAAAAAAGTTCAGGTCGAAATTGAGCTGGACGAAGACCGTCCCGGTTACCGGATCGAAGCCACTGTGAAAGTCACAGGGCAAACCGGTGTGGAGATGGAGGCTCTGACCGCGGTGTCAGTAACGGCGTTGACGATTTATGACATGGCTAAGGCCCTAGAAAAGTCGATGCAGATTGAGGATATTCGGCTACTGCACAAAGTTGGGGGGAAGTCCGGCGAATATGTGGCAGAGACCCTGTAGTAAGGCTGGTAAGGCGCTACAATCCATGACAGCTTGGTGACCCATTGTCGCTGAGCCCCACCCCATTTTCCTTTCTAAACCTATGCCTCCCAAGTGGCCCCGCAAGCCTGACCGTAACGACCCGGCCTATCGTAAGCTCGAAGACCGCATCAACTTTGCTGTTCACGTCGCTGCTGTACTCGCCGTGAATTCAATCCTCTGGTTTCTCCATGAGCTCAGACCGGGCACGCTGCTGTGGGTTAAGACCTTCACGCTGGTTTGGGCCAGTGCACTGGTGCTGCTCGCAATAGCTCTTACCTTAAAGAGTCCGCCCGACCTTTGCCGTATTTCTTAAGACGCATTCACAGCTTTATCGAATTGTGAATAAGTGCGTTGAATAAGTGCGTTACTAGCCCCCGGCAATATCTGATGCCTCAGCGACTAGGAGCCAGAGGGATCTTCTGTCTGGGGCTCGTAGGATGCGATCGCAAATATGTAAACCGCGTGGGCAAACAAAAAGCCGACCCACAC
>JBCBOC010000717.1:0-2525 GCA_039821475.1 Cyanobacteria bacterium J06632_22
CCCATGAAATCGGCGTGTTTGAAATGGTGGATCGGGGCCTGGTGCAGGTGCTGAACCCGTCGGAGCTGTTTCTTGGCAATCGTGAGGAGCAGGTGCCCGGTATTTCGACCATCGTTGCCTGTGAAGGCACGCGTCCCCTGGTGGTAGAGCTGCAATCTCTTGTCAGTCCGACCAGCTACAGCTCGCCCCGTCGTTCTGCAACCGGGGTTGAGCATAACCGGCTGCTGCAAATTTTGGCCGTGTTAGAGAAGCGGGTAGGCATTCCCCTCTCTAAGCTGGATGCCTACGTGGCGTCGTCTGGCGGGCTCAACGTGGGTGAACCTGCTGCGGATTTGGGGATTGCGGTGGCTGTAGCTGCTAGCTTTCGCGATCGCATTGTCGATCCAGAGCTGGTGCTGATTGGAGAAGTCGGTTTGGGCGGGCAGGTCCGCCCGGTCTCTCAGATGGAGCTGCGCCTCAAGGAGGCTGCCAAGCTGGGGTTTACCCGCGCCATTGTGCCTAAAGGTCAGGCGGTGAAAGGTCTGGGCATGAATATTGCTGAAGTATCCCGCGTTGTCGATGCCATGGCCCAAGCGATGGCCGGGCAGGTGGCGGCGACGCCCGACTTTGAGGA
Source organism: Cyanobacteria bacterium J06632_22 (assembly GCA_039821475.1). GTDB lineage: Bacteria > Cyanobacteriota > Cyanobacteriia > Phormidesmidales > Phormidesmidaceae > CAWUKV01. Next base: position 614 of record JBCBOC010000717.1, read on the forward strand.
CGGGTTCGAAGATTAGGCCGCTAGTGGTCTGTTAACACCCAGAATTGGGGTTGGCAGGGAAGGTGACTAGTGAAGTAGTGAGATAGTGAAATAGGACTAGCTCACTGACCTGACCCAAGTTTTTAGCGTTGATGCTGCACCAGGCGCGATTTGTTTACTCTGCTCTCCGTGGATTTACGCACTCTTCACCCAAAAGTTCCCGGCTCCTGGTGCAAATTTTGCGGAAGAACAGGGGCACACCGTTTAATCTGGTAGCGGTTCATCCTGCTAATCGTTAATTTACGCTATGTCGGAGCTGGTTCAGTCATTGTCTGACGGGTTGGCCGGGGCCTTTACCCGCACCCTCTTTTACCTAGGAGGGACACGATTTACGCTACTGCTGCTGTTTCGGCTCAGTCTGTGGCTGTTGGTCATCTTTTTTGCCATTGGGCTGCTTAAAAACTTCCTCAAGCGGCAGCTACTGGTGCGGGTCGGTATCGATGCCAGTAATCGCGAGGCCATTGCCGCGCTGGTGAGCTATTTCCTGGGTGCGATCGCACTGCTCGTCGCCATTCAAAACTCTGGCGTTAACCTCACCTCCCTGGGCATTATCCTCGGTGGCCTAGGTGTGGGCATTGGCTTTGGCATTCAGCACGTGGCCGATGACTTCATTAGTGGTGTGATCTTACTGTTCGAGCGAACGCTGAAAGTCGGTGACCTAATCGAGCTCGATGACTATCGCTTTCAGGGGTTGTTGGGGCGCATTGGTGAGGTCAAGCTGCGTTCCACGATCATTCGGACCCTAGACAATGGCGATGTGGTGATCCCGAACAGCGAATTGGTCAAAAATCGTGTCCTGAACTGGAGTTACGACACGCCCATAGCGCGCCTCAAGATTCCCGTCGGGGTGGCCTACGACAGCGACCCGACCCTAGTAACTGAAACGCTACTGAAGTCGGCCTACATGGAGCCAGCGGTGTGCACGCAGCCCATGCCCAAGGCGATGTTTATGGCCTTTGGCGACAACGCGCTGCAGTTTGAGCTGTGGGTTTGGGTGGACTTTAACCAACGGTTTGACACCCAGAGTTCGCTGCACTTCATCATTGAGTACAACCTGCGCCAGCAGGGTATCGAGATTGCCTTTCCGCAGCGAGACCTTTGGCTGCGTAATCCCGAGGCATTGCAGATATCGTCTGTCGGCCGCAGCGCCGAGCGAACATTGCCCAGCGATGACGGGCGGTCCAGCTTTCACTATCCCCGTCGCAACGGCGTTAAGCCCCAGCCTGCCCTGCGAGATCTGCTGCGCCAGGTCAGCTATTTTCAGAATTTCACCGAGCTAGAACTTCGTCAGCTGATTGAAATTGGCCAGCGTCAGCGCCGCGGTAAGGGGCAGGTGCTCTTTCATGAGGACGATCCTGGGAATGCGTTTTACGTGGTTCTAGAAGGCAAGATTGAAATTGTTGCCGAGAAGCTCGACCGACTGTTAGCGACGTTGGAGCCTGGCAGCTTCTTCGGAGAAATTTCCCTGATTTTGGGTATTCCGCGTACGGCGATGGCACGGGTCAGTGAGGATTCTCTGCTGTTTGTGATTAAGCAGAACAGTTTCTCTCGCCTGCTGCAGCGTTATCCTGAGGTCGCCGATGCGATCTTGGCTGAGATGAACAAGCACCGAGAGGAGCTCGCCCAGCGGCAAACAGAAATGCGATCGCTGAACCTATTGGATGCGGCTGAAGACGATGTCAATCCGGTGGTATGGGCTAAGAAGCGAATTAAGCGCCTGTTTTCTTTGGCTTAGATCAGTCGTGAGGCCCGCTAGTATCGCAACCCGACAACGGTTGCGCTGGGTTGCTAGCCACGGAGCGCGTTGTGGCTTAGGGATGGTGACACTCAGAGGCTAAAGCAAAGTGGCCAACGCCATATAGCAGCCGCGCAC
>JBCBOC010000529.1:0-3603 GCA_039821475.1 Cyanobacteria bacterium J06632_22
CCGCGACCGAAACTTGGGTATATAAAGCACCTGCAATCAGGCTCGCTGGTAGCGTCGCCAGGCCAACTAACATATGAAACGCGCCTACCTCTGCGCCCCGGCGCTCGGGATGCACGAGATCGGCCACAAACGCCTTTTGAGTGCCCCGCGTCAGGGTGGAGTAAAGGCCGTAGATCATAAACAATCCCCACACGGCCCCAACACTTTGTACCGTGGCAAACCCCAAGTACACCAGCGCAAACACGGCGTACCCGCTCACCAACAGCGGTCGCCGCCCAATGCGATCGGACAGCCGCCCTACGGTTAGCCCCAAGCAGGTTTCCACCAGATTAAAGACGGCATAGAGCAACAACAATTGAGCACCCGTCAGGCCTAGATCCTGCGATCGCAACAGCAAAAACGCATCGGACGAGTTCCCCAGGCTAAACAGCCCCACGGCGGCTAAATACTGCCGATAGGCCGGGCTCAGGCCACTCAAGGTGAACTGAGGCAGCTGGCGAGGTGGACGTTCCGGGCGCGGTTCGCGCACCCACTTGAGTAGAACGAGAACGCCGATGAGACCAGGAATAAATGCGATCGCAAATACGCCACGATAGCTCAGCCCCAGCTGATAGAGCAGAACAAAGCCCAACAGCGGCCCCACCACTTCGCCAATGGTCTCTAGGCTGTGGTGCAGCCCAAAGGCTTGCCCTCGCTGATGGGGCGCACAGTTTTCGGCAATTAGTACATCGCGCGGTGCTGCCCGCAGTCCTTTACCCACCCGGTCGATCAGCCGTGCTCCCAATACCCCAGCCCAACTAGCCGACAGGGCCAGTCCTAGCTTAGAGAGCGCCCCCAGACCATAGCCCGCTGCGGCAAACGGCTTGCGTCGCCCCACCCGGTCAGACAACCAGCCAGAGTAAAGCTTTAGCAGGCTCGCCGCACTCTCGGCGAAGCCCTCAATCACGCCCACCGTCCACACGGGAGCCCCTAGCACTGTGGTCAAAAAGATTGGCGTAATCGGGTACACCATTTTGCTGGCGAAGTCACTGCAGAGACTGACCCAGCCCAAGGCCCGTACGGTCGGCGTCAGGCTCGTCCGAATCGGTTGGCTCTGATTCATTCCTGGCCCCACTTATTAATAATAATTTTCAACTACGTTGAGAGAAACGGGTTCTATGACTCAGAGTATTTGATACCACGATCAACTGTAAGTCATGCGTATGGTTGCTGCGATCACAATTAAAACAGTCTTTAGATTATTACTGAAATTCCTGATTTTCAAGACGAAATGCTCCCATAACGCTCTCGTGAGACGGAGCACAGAAGACTGTTATGCTTGCCTTTCAGCGAGTAGGATAGGTTCCCGTAGTGGCCCTAGCTGGCCAGGGAAAGTTTTGAATCACAGGCTCGACTTATTGAAAAATATTTGCAACAATGGCGACCATTAATCGCAGCGCTAACTGGCGTTAACTATGGAAGATACCTTCATCACAAATTGCCTGCTACTGCTGGGCGTGCTCTGCGGTCCTGTTTTGATTTTCCTACTGGGAATATGGTTTGCAATCAACGCCGTACTGAACCTAAAGCGTCGCCTGGTGCGCATCTATCAGTTACGGTCGGTCCCCTGTGGCCACTGCCTTTACTACACGGGGCAGGCCGAACTCAGCTGCGCCGTTCAACCCTGTCTGGCCTTGACTAAAGCAGCCCACGATTGTCGAGATTTCGAGAGAACGGCTCCCCATAGCCCGCCAAATCTGGAGTTTTATAAGTCTCAGTGCAGGGATTAGAGGGATTAGAGAGTAGGGAACAGGGGCTATTTCGCGGTTATTGGCGTAACGCTAAATTGGGGTACGGTCCGCTGGGGAACATTCTCTCCAGACTTAAGCTGGGTGGTCACTCGGTGACTGGTCTCTACTCTGGCGCAATAGCGGTGGGTGGTGTCTCCGTCCTGCCAGCGGATTTCCACCTCCGCCCAAGTGAGCTTTTGTTCGAGCTTTTTCAGCAGAATTTTTGCTCGAATGTTGGGAATCCAGGGAAGTGCCCATCGCAGCAGCCGGTGGTGAAATTTGCCGGGGTCGTGTCGGAGAATGCGGGCGGTCTTCGGCAGCGTTAGCCAGCGCCAGCCCTGCTGCATCCACATCTCCCGTTCGGCAATTTGCGCCCAGCGTGAGAAGCCGCTCCACCCTCGATAGTGGGGATACAGTGTTGTGACGTCCCCCTGGCGGGAAACTAGCGGGTCCAGCACATCCTCCTCCAGATGTCCCCAAAACTGACCCATTGGAAAATCAATTAAGGTGGGGGCAAAGTTGTGCCCGCCAAAGTGGGCGGTTTGCCAAACCTTTAATGAACCTGCATAGCGCTGACGCAGCGTTCGATAGAGCGGCGTACCAAACCGGCCACAGGCCAAATCGTAGCGGGTGTGGGTGCACACAAATAAATGGCGACTCGCAGGCTGTTGGTCGGCTCGGAATGAGGCCAGCTGCTCGGGCTGCAGCACTAAAGCTTTCACCAGCGCCGCCAACCTCGATAGCAGGACGTGATAGCTTTGCTGTCGATAGTTCACCGCCGCCCCTTGGGGCTTCTGGTAAAAGAAGACGTGGCTATACCCTGAGGTTGAGTCGGTTTTGTCGGGTGCGATCGCAACAATTCGCAGCGCTTGCCACAGCCGAGGTCTTTGCTCAATGTCTTCAAACACTCGCAGCAGCTCAGCGGGCTGTCCTGCCCACGGGTTCTTAGCCCAGGGCAACGGCACCTCGACAAACAGCCACTGGTCTGCGGTGACGGCGGTACCAATCGGGTCCTCGCCATTGGCTTTAGATACCACCGAGCAGTATCGGCAATCGGCATCAGTGCGAGAAGTCTGGGCAGCAGCCATAGTATCGGAGCCCAAGGTCAGGGCAGGGTAGAATTTTAAAACCTTTATCTACTAGCGTACATGAGCGGCTGGATTGTTAGTCCCTATCCGCGATCGCGTCCCCAACTGCGACTATTCTGCTTTGCCTATGCTGGCGGCTCCGCCTGGATCTTTCGTACCTGGGCCGAGCAGCTGCCCGAAGCAGTAGAAGTTTGCGCGATTGAGCTGCCAGGGCGAGGCAAGCGCATGTTGGAGCCCGCCTTTACTGACCTAACGGCCCTGCTGCGGGCGCTAGGCCCCGAACTGCTGCCCTACACAGACATTCCCTTTGCCTGCTTTGGCCACAGTCTCGGGGCACTAGTCGCCTTCGAGCTAGGCCGCTGGCTGCGGCGCACCGTGCAGCTGACGCCCGCGCATCTCTGGGTTTCTGCCGCCCGCGCCCCCCATCTCAAGGCAGATCGGCCCACCCTGCACACCCTACCCGAACCAGAATTCATCGCCGAACTCAAACGCTACAACGGCACCCCCGACGCCGTTCTCCATAATGCCGAACTGATGGCGCTAATGCTGCCGACGTTGCGAGCAGACTTCACCGTGTTAGAGACCTACCGACACCAGCCCAATACGCCGCTGACCTGCCCTCTAACCGGATTTTGGGGCGAACAGGAAGAAGTGGTCCCCTACAATGGCTTCCAGCGAAGACTGAGCGGCATGCACCTGCCAGGCCGCCACTTCTGACTGGCTGACAATCTCATCCTGTTCGCCCC